>CAIOSS010000483.1 GCA_903860995.1 uncultured delta proteobacterium
CGGTGGGCGCGGCCTCCCTCTCCGCCGGGCTCGCGCGCTGCGCCGACGATCCGGTCGCCGTGGTGCCGCTCGACGTGGGCCCGCTCGACGCGTGGCAGGAGGTGCGCTGGCGGCTGTTCGAGCCTGCGCGGGTGATCATGGCGCGCGACGCCGGCGGGCTCTTCGCGATGTCCGCGACCTGCCCCCACCAGGGCTGCGTGGTGAGCCCCCGGCCCGGCCCGGTGTGCCTCCCGCCGGAAGACGGCGCCACGTCCACCACGCCGACCCTGTGCTGCGCCTGCCACGGCTCGAACTTCGACGGCGACGGCCTCGCCACGAGCGGCCCCGCGGCGCCGCGGCGGCTCAGCCACTGGCGGGTGACCGTCGCGGCGGGACGGGTGACGGTGCTGGTCGGCGATCCCGTCGCGGCGAACGTGCGTGCGGCGGGCGGACGGTCGTGAAACCCTACGGGACACCGTAGAGAGGAGTGCGATGGCGAAGGTTCCGGACGAGAAGGTCCCCGGGCGTTTCATGCGGACCCTGAAGACAGGGTGGCTGGGGAGCGCGGTGGCGTCGAGCTACCTGGGCGGAAAGCTCACCGACCGGCTGCGCGGCGACGAGGGGCGCGCGGACGCCGAGCTCAGCCGGCACCTCCAGAACGCGAAGCGCATCGCGTCGACGATGAAGGAGCTCCGTGGCCCGCTGATGAAGGTGGGGCAGCTGCTTTCGACGCACGCCGAGGCGCTGCCGGGCGAGTACGGCGAGGTGCTGCGCTCGCTCCAGAGCTCGGCCCCGCCGATGGCCTACGAGACCATCCGCGACGTCATCGAGATGGACCTCGGGGCCACGCCCGAGGAGCTGTTCAAGGACTTCTCGCGCACCGCCCTCGCGGCCGCGTCGCTGGGCCAGGTGCACCGCGCGACCCTGAAGGACGGCACGGCCGTCGCCGTGAAGGTGCAGTACCCCGGGGCCGTCGCGTCGGTGGAGGGCGACCTCAAGAACATGAAGTTCGGCGCCGCGATGGTGAAGCGCCTGCTGGCCGACGTGGTGGGCAACGAGCGGCTCGACTTCACCCCGGTGGCCGAGGAGATCGCGGAGCACCTCGCGCAGGAGACCGACTACTGCCGCGAGGCCTACAACGCGCAGCTGCTGGGCAAGCTCTTCGAGGGGCAGGACTGGGTGGTCATCCCGAGGGTGCACACCCGCTACTCGGGGCTGCGCACCATCACCTACGACTACCTTGACGGCGTCGACCTCGGGGAGGCGCTCAAGCACCCCGACCAGGCCTACCGCGAGCGCGTGGTGGAGAAGCTCTCCGACGCGTACTGGTTCCAGATGCTGAAGGGGGGCGTGCTGCACGCCGACCCGCACCCGGGCAACTACCGCATCCTCCCAGATGGGCGCCTCGGGATCCTCGATTTCGGCTGCGTGAAGATCTTCGACGAGGCCTTCATCCAGGGCTTCACAGCGATGGTGAAGGCCCAAATGACCGGCGACCAGGAGGGGCTCAAGGACGCGATGTTCGACCTCGGGCTCGTGTCCGACCGCGGCGACGCGCAGGAGCTCGCCGACATGGGGCGCATCGCGGAGTACTTCTCCGCTGGGCTCCAGAAGGACGAGCCCTTCGACTTCGCGACGTACAGCTACGTGCGCGGCGCCAAGGAGCTGGTGACCTACTTCCTGCAACAGCGGCGCGTGCCGCCTTCGCAGCGCAACATGATCTTCATGACCCGGGTGGTGCTCGGGTACTACGAGTACTTCTCCCGCGCGCGAGCGAAGCTCAACTTCCGCCAGATGGTCTGGCGCTGGGTCAAGGACGACTGGACCGGGCGGGCGATCACGATCCCGCCGTACGGAGAGTGATCGACAGATGGGACGAACCATCGTCGTGGGCGACATCCACGGCTGTGCGCTGGAGTTCGATGACCTGCTCCGCTCGGTGGGCTACGCCGCGGGCGTCGACCGGCTCGTCCTGGTGGGCGACCTCGTCGCGCGGGGCCCCGACTCCGCCGGGGTCGTCGAGCTCGCGCGCTCGTGCGGCGCGTGGGCGGTGCGCGGCAACCACGACGAGAAGGTGCTGAGCTGGTGGCGCCACGCCCAGGAGCACGGGCGGCGCAGCGCCGACCGGCGGGTGAAGCTCTCCGAGCGGCACCGGGGCGTGGCCGAGGCGCTCACCGAGCGGCAGTTCGGCTTCCTCGCGGCGCTGCCCTTGATGATCGCGCTGCCCGAGCACGAGATGCTGGTCGTGCACGCGGGGGTCGACCCCTCGAAGGCGCCCGCGGCCTGCGACGAGGACACGCTGCTCACGGTGCGCTCCATCGACGACCACGGGCGCGCGAGCCGGAAGCTCACCGGCACCCCGTGGGCGCGGCGCTGGAAGGGGCCGCAGCAGATCGTGTTCGGCCACGATGCGCGCCGCAACCTCCAGCTGGAGGACTTCGCCACCGGGCTCGACACGGGCTGCTGCTACGGGCGGCAGCTCACCGCGCTGGTGCTCGCGGCGGGCGAGGTGATCCCGCGCGACCGCGCGGCGCGGGCGAGGCTGCTGGTGCAGGTCCCCGCGCGTCAGGTGTGGTGTCCGCCGGGTTCGGGCGACGGGCCGGAGTGAGCTGAGCGATGGGCGGTGCGCGGTCCGCGCTGGCGTGCCCCGGGTGCGGTCAACCGCTGACTCTGCGCGCGGGTGACCTCGCCGCCGCCGCGCTCGACTGCGAGCGCTGCGGGCTGGTGTGGTGCGAGGCCGGCGGCCTCGGCCGCCTCGTGGGCCACTCGGAAGACCTGCTCGACGAGCCGCCGGTGAGCCCACCCTCGATGGACGTCGCCCTCGACGCCCGCCCCTGTCCCCGCTGCCCCGGCGTCTGCCTCGACCGCGTCGCCTTCGCCCGCCCCCGCGGCCCCTGGATCGAGCGCTGCCCCTACTGCGCGGGCACCCTCTCGCCCGCGAGCGCCCTGCCCCTCATGCGCGCCGCCCTCGCCCGCCGCGCCGCGCCGAAGCCCCTGGGCCCCGCCCCGGAGCCGCCGCTCGACCCCGACCTCCCCGGCTGGCGCCCGCTGTCCCTCCGGCAGGCCGCCCTCGCCGTGCCCGCGGCGCTGCTCGCGGCGCTGGCGCTCCGCAGCTTCACCCTCCCCTCGCTGCTGCTCTGGGGCGTGCGGGTCTCGCTGCACGAGCTCGGGCACGCCACGGTCGCGTGGGCCTGCTCGTGGAAGGCGCTGCCCCTGCCCATCGGGCTCACGCTGGTGTTCGCCGGGCGCTCGTGGGCGGTGTTCACGGGCCTCCTGGCGGCGGTGGCGGCCGCCATCGCCGTCGGGGTGTGGCGGCGCTCGGCCGCCCTGGTGGTGGGCCCCGCGCTCTTCGCCGTCGCGCTCTTCGTCGGCACCTTTGCGCTCGACCTCGACACCCAGGAGATGTGCGTCACCTTCGGCGGCGGCGCGGGGGAGCTGGTGTACGGCGCGGCCCTGGTGCTGCTCTTCCACCACCGGCTGCCGCCCCGCGCCCGGTGGGATTTCTTCCGCTGGGCGGCGCTCGCCCTCGGGGCCTACGTGCTCGTCGACGCGGCGATGTTCTGGCGCGAGTGCGCGCAGGACTGGTCGCGCATCCCGTGGGGCGGC
>CAIOSS010000484.1 GCA_903860995.1 uncultured delta proteobacterium
CCGCCTCGGGCAGCCCACCGGGGTCGTGGTGATCACCCAGGACGTGACCGACCAGGTGCGGCTCGGCCGCGAACTCGAGGCATCGCGCCGGCTCGCCGCCCTCGGCTCCTTCGCCGCGGCCATCGCGCACGACATCCGCACGCCGCTCACCTCCATCGCCATGAACGTCCAGATCCTGCGCGCCCACGCCAACCTCTCCGAGGGCGACCGGGAGTACCTCGACATCGCCAGCGAGGAGATCGCCCGGCTGAACAGCTCGGTGGCCGAGATCCTCGACTTCGCGCGGCCGCTCCAGCTCCGACGCCAGCCCGTCGCCCCGCGGGAGCTCCTGGACGACGTGGTGCGCACCCTCGCCCCGGTGCTGGCCGACCGCGGCGTGACCCTCGACGTGCAGCTCGACGAGTCCGATGACGGACCGCCGCTCGCGGACGAGCGCGCCCTGCGGCAGCTGCTCATCAACCTCATCGACAACGCCGCCAACGCCTCGGCGCGGGGCGGCACCGTGACGGTGCACGCCGAGCTCGACCCCGCGCGCCTGCTCTTACGGGTCGCAGACCGCGGCCGTGGCATCACCCCGGAGAACCTCGAGCGCATCTTCGAGCCCTTCTTCACCACGCGCCCCGACGGCACCGGCCTCGGCCTCGCGATCGCGCAGAAGATCGTCCGCGGTCACGCGGGCGAGATCACCGTGCAGAGCGAGCCCGGCCGCGGAACCACCTTCGAGGTGACGCTCCCGCGACCGCGCGCCGAGGCGATCGCGGCGAGCGCGTGATAGCTTCCCCGCCCCCGTGGCAGATGACCCCTCCCCCCGCGAGGGCGCCCGCCGGGACGGCGAGGCCCCTCAGCTTCCCGCACTGACCGGCTTCCGCGCGCTCGCCGCTGCAATGGTGCTCGTCGGCCACGTCGAGACCGGACGCGATGTCGGGTCGGTGTGGATCGTGCGCTACGGCTGGACGGGGGTGAACCTCTTCTTCGCCCTGTCGGGCTTCCTCTTCACCCGGCTCTACTTCGACCGCTTCACGACCGGCACCGTCACGCTCCGATCGTACTTCCTCAAGCGGGCGTTCCGGGTGCTCCCCCTCACCTGGGCGCTGGTGCTGCTCGCGGTCGTCACGTCGCGCGACTACGCCCTCGGCGACGTGGTCGCCCACCTCACCCTCACGCACGCCTACTTCGAGACGTACCGCTTCTCCATCAACCCACCGATGTGGACCCTCTGCCTGGAGGAGTCGTTCTACCTCGCCGTGCCGCCCCTCTTCGTGGCGCTGGGCGCGATCGAGCGCGCCCGGCCCGCGGCCTCCGCCCTCGCCCGCGTCCTCGCCGTCGGCGTCTGCCTCGCGCTTCTCGCCGAGGCCGGCATCGCCATCACGGGCGACCTCCATCACTTCAAGCACTCGCTCACGGGCTCCTGGGACAACGGCCTCTGGGTGATGACCCTCACGGGCCGCTTCTCGGACTTCGCCTGCGGCATCCTCGCGGGCGTCGTCGCGCTGCGGGCCCCGACCAGCCGCTGGCTGCGTCACCCGATCGGCGCGACCGCCCTCTTCGCCCTCGGCGGGGCGGTCTGGTGGGGCGCCGCGCGGTGGATCGAGACCCGCGGCGGCCCTGCGGCGGCTGGCTCCTTCGCGGGCTACCAGCTCGTCTCGCGGCTCTTCTCGGCGGGCGGCGCGCTCATGATCCTTGGGCTCGCCGGGCGCTCGTGGCTGACGCCCACGTTCGCGTCGCGGCCGATCGTGTACGCGGGCCGCATCTCCTTCGCGCTCTACCTCGTGCAGGACACCTGGATCGATCGCGTCGCCCTGTCGCACACGCTCTCGCTGCACGTCCGCGGGCACGTCCGCCACGAGGTGGCCGTCGTGCTCGCCCTGTACGCGCTCACCAGCGTCGCGGCCGCGCTGCTGCACCACGGCGTCGAAGACCCGGCGCAGCGCTACCTGCGCCGCCGCTTCGTCCGCGGCTGAAGACCCGTCAGGGCGGCCGCTACTCGCGGGAGAAGATCGTCGCGATCCCCTGGCCCACGCCGATGCAGAGCGACGCTGCGCCATAGCGGAGGCCCTCCCGGCGCATCCGGTGCAGCAGCGTCGTGGCGATGCGCGCCCCGGACGACCCGATGGGGTGGCCGAGCGCGATGGCCCCGCCGTCGGGGTTCACCCGCGCGGGGTCGAGGCCGAGGGAGTCGATGCACGCCAGGGCCTGCGCCGCGAAGGCCTCGTTGAGCTCGATGGTGTCGAGCGCGCCCACGCCGATGCCCGCCCGAGCGAGCGCCCGCTGCATCGCAGGGATGGGCCCGAGACCCATGAGACCCGGCTCGACGCCCGCGACGGCGTTGGCCACCACGCGCCCGAGCGGCGTGAGCCCGTGGCGCTGGACGAAGTCCTCGGAGGCCACCAGCACCGCGGAGGCGCCGTCGTTGATGGGCGACGAGTTGCCCGCCGTGACGGTGCCATCCTTGCGAAACACCGCAGCCAGCTTCCCGAGCTGTTCGAGCGAGGCGTCCGAGCGCACCGACTCGTCGGCCGCGACCACCACGGGCGGACCCTTGCGCTGGGCGATCTCGACCGGGACGATCTCGTCGGCGAAGGCCCCCGCGGCGGCGGCGCGCGCGGCCCGCTGGTGGCTCGCGAGGGCGAAGCGGTCCTGCGCGTCGCGGGAGATCGCGCGGAGGGCGGCGACGTTCTCCGCCG
>CAIOSS010000485.1 GCA_903860995.1 uncultured delta proteobacterium
CGCCTGCGCAACCGCGTCGACCGCGTATACGGCGTCGCCACCCCCGTCACCGCAGGCCCCGAGGCGCCGCCCGACGTCGACCCGCGCACCGTGCTGGGGCTCAGGTAGGGAGAAGGATCCGCACCCTGGCCTCGGGACACGCGGAGAGTCAGTCGCTACAGGTCCGGGGGTGCTGAAACAGGGAGCCTTCCTCGCCGGCCTGCTGAGCCTCGTCGCGACCTCCACCAGCCGCCCCGCGTCGGCCCAGCCCCGCGCCCGGGGCGCGAGCGATCGCCCGATGACCGAAGCGTGGCCCGTGAGCCGCTCGTGGGACACCGCCGCCGAGGCCGAGTACGGCCGCTGGGTGCAGACCCTCGGGCGCGCCGTCGAGTCGCACCGCTGCCGCACCCTCGCGGCCTGCCTCGACAGCCCCGCGATCAACCCCCTGTACGCCCCGGGGCGGCGCTCGACCTTCCGCGCCGACTGCGCCGACGTGCCGTACATCCTCCGCGCGTTCTTCTCCTGGCGCCGCAAGCTCCCCTTCGTGCACACGGCCGCGGTGCGCGGCGAGCGCCCCACCCGCGACGGCCGCTACGCCCTCACCAACCGCCCCACCGCCACCCGGCGCTGGAGCGACTACGCCACCCCGCGGCGGCTCCTGCACGACCTCGGATCGACGGTGCACTCGGGCTTCTTCCGCATGCGCCCCGAGCTCGACGACAGCGACACCTACCCCGTGCGCGTCGACCGCCGCGCCATCCACCCCGGCACGGCCTTCTACGACCCCGACGGCCACGTGCTGGTGGTCTACGAGGTGCGCCCCGACGGGGAGGTGCGGCTCATCGACGGCCACCCCGGCGGCAGCTTCACCGCGCGGCGCTTCTCCGCGCTGCTCACCCTCGGGTCGTCGTGGCAGGGCGGCGGCTTCCGCAACTTTCGCCCGGTGCTCCTCCGCCGCGGCGCGGTCATCCGGCCCCACAACACCGAGCTCCCGGACTTCGACCCCATGGTGCAGCACGACCCGGCCCGCTGGGTCGTCCGCGGCCGCCGGCTCGGCTACCACGACTGGGTGCGCGTGCGCCTCGGCGCGCCGCTGCCGCCGCTCCCCACCGCCGCCGCGCGGTAGCGGGGGTGAGGTCTCGGCGGGTGTAACGTCCGCCGCCATGCGCGCTCCCCCCACCGCCGCCCCGCTGCTCGTCGCCCTCGGCCTCGCCGCCTGCCACCGCGCGCCCGCGCGACCCACCACCCCTACGGTCGCTGCCGTCGGCGAGCCCACGCCGCGCCGCCCGGTGATCGACCGCTACCACGGCGTCGCGGTCACGGACGACTACCAGTGGCTCGAGGACACCGACGCCCCCGAGGTGCGCGCCTGGGTCGCCGCGCAGAACCGCCGGACCCGCGCCGCGCTCGACCCCATCGCCGGGCGCGAGGCCATCGAGCGGCAGCTCACGACCATCTTCCACGCCCCGGCGGCCAGCTACGCCCGCGCCGTGCACCGCGGCGGACGCCTCTTCGCGATGCGCTCGCGCCCCGGCGGGCAGCAGCCCTTCCTGGTCGTGATGCCCTCCGCCGACGAGCGCGCGGCCGAGCGCGTGGTGCTCGACCCCAACGCCCTCGACCCGTCGGGGCAGACGGCCATCGACCTCTTCGCCCCCTCGCACGACGGCCGCCGCGTCGCCGTCGCCCTCGCGCGCAACGGCAGCGAGGTGGGCACGCTGCACATCTACGACGTCGAGACGGGCAGGGAGCTCGGCGACACCATCGAGCGCGTGAGCAACCCCACCGGCGGCGGCAGCCTCGCGTGGGCGGCGGACAACGCGGGCGTGTACTACACCCGCTACCCCCGCGAGGGAGAGCGCCCCGCGGAGGACATGGCCTTCTTCCAGCAGGTGTACTTCCACGCCCTGGGCGCCGACCCGGCGACCGACCGCTACGAGCTCGGGCGCGAGTCGCCGCGCATCGCCGAGACCGAGCTCAGCACCTCCCCGGACGGGCGCTACCTCCTCGCGGCGGTGGCCAACGGCGACGGCGGCGAGTTCGCTCACTACCTCCGCGATCCGGCCGGCGCGTGGCGGCAGATCACCCGCTTCGAGGACGGCGTGACGGCGGTGGAGTTCGGCCCCGACGCGCTCTTCCTCACATCGCACCGCGGTGCCCCCCGCGGGGCCGTGCTGCGCCTCCCGCTCACCGCGACCTCGCTCTCCGCGGCGACCGTCGTGGTGCCGCAGGGCGAGGCCGTGATCGAGCAGGTGGTGCCGACGGCCACCCGGCTCTACGTCGTCGACCTCGTGGGCGGCCCCTCGCAGGTGCGCGTCTTCGACCACGCGGGCCACCCCCACGGGGCGCTGGCGCTCGCGCCGGTCTCGTCGGTGCGCTCGATGGTGCACACGACGGGCGACGCCGTGCTCTTCCGCGCGGAGACCTACCTCACCGCGCCGGCCTGGTACCGCGCGGGCGGCGACTCGCTCACGCCGACGGTCACCGCCATGCGCGACGAGGCGCCGGTGTCCTTCGACGACGCCGAGGTGGTGCGCGAGCTGGCCACCTCGCGCGACGGCACCCCGGTGCCCGTTATGGTCATCCGCCGGCGCGGCACGACCCTCGACGGCAGCAACCCCACGCTGCTCGGCGGCTACGGCGGTTACGGCGTGAGCATGACGCCCTCGTACTCGCCCACCAACCGGCTGTGGCTCGACCGCGGGGGCGTGGTGGCGGTGGCCATCTTGCGGGGCGGCGGGGAGTTCGGCGAGGACTGGCACCGCGGCGGCAACCTCACCCACAAGCAGAACGTCTTCGACGACTTCATCGCCGCCGCCGAGCGCCTGATCGCGCTGCGCTACACCGCGCCCGCCCACCTCGCGATCCGCGGCCGCAGCAACGGCGGCCTGCTCATGGGCGCGGCCTTCACCCAGCGCCCGGAGCTGTTCCGCGCGGTGTACGCGGGCGTCGGCATCTACGACATGCTCCGCGTCGAGCGCGACCCCAACGGGGCCTTCAACGTCACGGAGTTCGGCAGCGTGCGCGACGCCGACCAGTTTCGCGCGCTGCACGCCTACTCGCCCTACCACCACGTGACCGACGGCGCGGCGTACCCCGCGGTGCTCCTCACCACCGGCGAGCACGACGGCCGGGTGAACCCCGCGCACTCGCGCAAGATGGCCGCGCGGCTCCAGGCGGCGAGCGCGCCGGGGCGGCCGGTGCTGCTCCGGGTGAGCGCCCGCTCGGGCCACGGGATGGGCAGCTCGCGCAGCGAGGTGATCGCCGAGCAGACGGACGTCTGGGCCTTCCTCTTCGAGCAGCTCGGGATGCCCGCCCCGCAGTGACGCGGTTCCCCCCCCGCGGCCCCGCTCAGGCCGCCGTGGCGGCGCGGAACACCTGCGCGCGGTGCCACCCGAGGTGCGCCTCGTCGACCCGGTCGCGCGACGCCGTGGGCTCCCGCAGCGGGCGCTGGTCGAGCGCGCGCACCGCCCGCTGCGCCGCCTCGCTGCGCCCGCTGAACGCGGGGCTCACCACGATGCGCCGCGCGCCGTCGACGCCCAGCAGCCCGCGGTCGAAGAGCGTGTGGTGCAGGTCGCAGAGCGCGAGCCCGTTGGTCACCTCGTCGGGGCCCTCCAGCGCGTGCCAGCGCACGTGGGCCGCCGCGAGCGCGACCGGCGAGAGCAGCGTCGACTCGCCGCAGGCCATGCCGTCGTAGCCGCAGAACGCGCACGCGTGCTCGTAGGCCCGCAGCACCCTCGGGCGGAAGTCCGAGCCCCGCGCCCGCTTCTTCGCCTTCGGCCCGACGGCCTCGTCGAGGTCGAGCCCGACGGCCTCGCAGATGGGCGCCACGTACGTGTCGGGGAAGTTCGCCGCGAGCAGGCGCCGCGCGACCTCCACCATCAGCGCCGGGTCGCGCCGCAGGGCCTCCTCCACCTCCGGGACGAAGCGCCCGGTGGCGCGGCGGTCGCGCAGCACCGGGTGCCGCGGGGCGAGCCCGTCGCCCTCGGGAATCCACACCGAGCGGTCGAGGTGGAAGAAGGGCAGCGCCGCGCGGTGGGCGTCGCGCCCCGGCGGACCGAACTCCGCGATGAGCGCGCTCACCACGGGCTCGGCGCTCGCGTAGGGGACCACCAGCGGCCCGGCGTCGGGCCGTGCCTCGCGCTGGATGCGACCGAGGAGGTAGAGCGCCAGCAGCGGCTTGTGCGGCGCGCGCCCGCCGCCGACCTTCGGCGCCTGCCGCAGCGCCCCGAACCGCCGCAGCACCTCCTCAGGCTCGAGCATCGACGCCAGCGTACCCGAAGGCCCGGGGCGGCCGGGCGTGAGATGCCACCATGAACCTCCGAGGGGTCTGGTGGTTGGCGGCCTTCGTCCTGGCGACGGGGTGCTCGACGGGGAGCACCGTGGTGGGCGGCGACGCCGGCCGGCTGGACTCCACGATGGACGCGCCAGAGGTGTGCGCCGCGCCGCAGGTGATGTGCGGCGGGCGCTGCGTCGACCCGCGCAGCGACAGCGCCCACTGCGGCGCCTGCGGGCGCAGCTGCGCGCTGCCCGACGCCTCGGTGGCAGGCTGCGCCGCGGGGTGTGCACCGTGGTGGGCTGCGCCGCAGGCTTCGCGGACTGCGACGCCATGGCGGCCAACGGCTGCGAGACGGCCACCGCCGCGAACGCTGGCAACTGCGGCGCGTGCGGGCGCGTGTGCGCCGCGGGCCAGCTCTGCGCGGGCGGAACCTGCTCCCCCGACCCGCTCTCCCAGGGCTGCTCGGACGGCACCCGCGAGGGCTAACCTCAGCC
>CAIOSS010000486.1 GCA_903860995.1 uncultured delta proteobacterium
GGCGGCGGGCTGCTGGGCATCTGGCTGCTCGGGTCCATCCTCTGCTCGATCACCTGCTTCATCTACTTCCCGTGGCACCACAACAACCTGCTCGAGTACGAGTGGAACAACACCACCCTCTCGGGTCGCCCCTTCCGCTTCCAGAAGGACCCCGGCGGGTTCTTCGGCATGTGGCTGCTCAACACCGTGCTGGTGCTCTGCACCAGCGGCTTCTACACCCCGTGGGCGATGTCCAACGCCTGGGACTGGGAAGCCAAGCACATCGGCTGATCGCTCCAATCCCCGTGACGATGGCGCCCTGGCCGGTCATCCGCGAGCGCCTCGGCCCCATCGTCCCGCCCGCCCTCCTCTGCGCCCTCCTCGCGCTCGTCCCCTTCTCCACCTGCATCGTGAAGATCGCCACCCGCCGGCCGTGCCCTGCGTGCGGCATGACCCGCGCGTCGCTGCGACTCCTGCACGGTGACCTCGTCGGCAGCGTCACGCTGCATCCCCTGGCGCTCCCCTCGGCGCTCGCGCTCGGCGCAACCGTCGCCCTCGCCCTCGCCCTCCCGCCGCAGCACCCGCTCTGGGACCGCTTCGTGCGCGGGGTCCTGGGCGTCTTCGCCTTCGCGTTCCTGGCGGTGTGGGTCGTGCGCATGGGGGGGCTTCTCCCGATGGTGTGACGGTTGTGCTCGCGACGGCGGAGGGACTAAGTTCCGCCGCCGCCGTGGAACAAAGCCCTCCCGCACACCCCCGCTGGCGCTTCGCGGCGCTGCTGGTCCCCCTGGTCGCCGTGGTCGAGCTCCTCTCCCAGGCGGTCATTCAAGCCCGCGTCCCGAAGCCCTCCGACTGGGAAGCCGCCGCCAGGTACATCCGCAGGGAGCGCCACCCCGGCGAGCTCGTCACCTCCGCCCCACTCTGGACCGACCCCCTCGCGCGCCAGTACTTCCACGACCTGATCCCGCTGGCCGACGCCGCGCGCCCCGACGCCACCCGCTACCGCCGCGCGTTCGTCGCGACCCTCCGCGGCGGCGCGCACCCCGACCTCCGCGGCTGGCGCGAGACCGCTCACCGCGACGTCGGCCCCATCACCGTGCGCACGCTCGAAAACCCCTCCCCCGCGACGGTGCGCTACGACCTCGTCGAGCACCTGCACCCGCCCGACGCGGAGGCCTTCCGCGCGGCCGGCGACAACCCCACCCCCCGCGAGTGGCGCCCGGGGTCCTTCGTCCCGGGCGGCGGCCTCGGCCAGGGCGCGCTGCTCCCCGGCAGCCGCTTCCACTGCTCCCCCGAAGGCTGGAACTACATCGGCTTGACCATCATCGAGGACATGGAGCACCGCGGCCGGCGCTGCATCTGGTCGCACCCCATCCAAGGCGGCGCGATGGTCACGCGCTTCCGCGAGGTGCCCATGGGGATGGTGTTTCACGGCCACCACGGCATCGCCTACGAGGCCGAGCGAGGCGACGACCTCGGCAACCAGGGCGGCCCCGTCGAGCTGCGCGTGCTGGTCGACGGCACCGAGGCGGGCCGCTCGATCCACCGCGACGGCGAAGGGTGGAAGGGCTTCGACATCGACACCCGCGCGTGGGCCAACACCACACGCCAGCTCACCATCGAGGTGCGCGCCGAGGCGCCCGGGATGCGCCACTACTGCTACGAGGGAGACGTCCGATGACGCGGCTCCAACGGCTCGCGGCGGCGCTCAAGCCCCACTGCCTCGGCGCCGCGCTCGCGCTGATCTACCTCGTGGTGCTGGTGCGCACCGCGCCGACGCTGGGCTACGCCCGCGACGAGGGCTTCTACTTCCACGCCTCGACGGACTACGCGCGCTGGTTCGACCTGCTGCTGCACGACCGCCGCGCGGCGCTCACCCGCGGTGCCATCGACGCGGCGTGGGCGACCAACCACGAGCACCCGGCGCTGATGAAGTCCCTCTTCGGGCTCTCGTGGCTCTTCCTCCACGAGAAGTGGCACTGGATCAGCTCCGAGGGCCTGAGCTTCCGCCTCCCCGGGATGATCATGGGGGCGCTCGGGCTCTGGGTGACCTTCCTCTTCGGGCACCGCGCGCACTCCACCCGCGCCGGGCTCGTGGCGGCGGTGTCGCTCGCCTTCATGCCGCGCATCTTCTACCACGCGCACCTCGACTGCTTCGACGTGCCCGTCATGACCATGTGGGTCGTGGTGCTGTACGCCTACTGGCGCTCCCTCGGCGGGGGCCTCGGCTGGGCCATCGCCACGGGCGTCGCCTGGGGCCTCGCGCTCGAGACCAAGCACAACGCGTGGTTCGTCCCCTTCCTGGTGGTGACCCACTTCGTGCTCACCCGCGCGGGCGACCTCCGGCGCGACACCGCGCGCGGCAACCTCCCGCTGCCGCTCGCCCTGGTCTCGATGGCCCTGCTCGGCCCGGTCATCTTCGTCGGGCTCTGGCCGTGGATGTGGTTCGACACCCTCTCCACGCCCGGCCACGCGCCCGGACGCTTCCAGGAGTACGCGGGCTTCCACCTCAATCACGCGTACTACAACATGGAATGGATGGGCCATAACTGGTTCCATCCCCCGTTCCCGCGCTTGTATTCGTGGGGGATGGTGCTGTTCACCGTCCCGGGCATCACCCTCCTGCTCTTCGTCATCGGGCTCGCGCTGATGATCCCCACCATGGTGCGCGAGTCCACCGGCGTGCTGGGCTGGTTGCCCCTCAAGCGCCTGCGCGCCTGGGCCGACGCCCACAAGAGCGACGACCCGCGCGGCACCTGGATGCTGGTCTTCCTGGGCTTCATGGTGCCGATGGCCCCGTGGCTCTCGCGCAACACCCCCATCTTCGGCGGAACCAAGCACTGGTTCCCCGCGTACCCCTTCCTGGCGCTGCTCGCGGGCGTCGGCTTCGCCCGCGTCGCCGCCCTCCTCGAAGATCTCCTCCGCGACCGCGTGCGCCGCGCGGGCGTGGTGACCACGGCGCTCGGCGTCCTCGTGGTGCTGCCCCCCATCTGGCAGAGCGCCCACTCGCACCCCTTCGGGCTGAGCAACTACACCCCCATCGCGGGCGGCGCGCCGGGCGCGGCCGACCGCGGGCTCAACCGCCAGTTCTGGGGCTTCACCACCGGCTCGCTCGCGCCGTGGTTCAACCGCGAGGCGCCGCCCAACGCGGGCGTCTACATCCACGACACCACCTTCGAGGCGTGGAACATGCTCCAGCGCGACGGCCGGCTCCGCCAGGACCTGCGCCCCGTGTGGCAGGTCGGTGAGGGCGAGTTCGCCATCGTGCACCACGAGCTGCACATGAACGAGGTCGACTACCAGATCTGGACCGCGTACCAGTCCCCAAGCCCGGCCCAGGTGCTCACCTACGACGGCGTGCCCATCGTGTCCGTGTACCGCAACCCGCGCGGGCGCTGAGACCCTGTGAGATACTGCGCGTGCCCATGCCCGCAGCCCCTGCGGTCCCTCGCGCCGGGACGATCATCGACCAACGCTACGTGCTCGGGAGCCTCCTCGGCGAAGGGTCCTTCGGCGCGGTGTGGCGCGCGCAGGACCAACGACTCTCCAGCCGCCCGGTCGCCGTCAAGCTGCTGAAGTCGGAGTTCCTGGAGCACGAGGCGACGGTCCGCCGCTTCGACGCCGAGGCCGACGCGCTCGCGCAGATCAGCCACCCCAACATCGTCGGCGTGCTCGACCGCGGCGCGTGGAAATCCCAGCGCTACATCGTGATGGAGTTCGTCGAGGGCCGCGGCCTCTCGGGCTGGCTCGCCGACCACCGCCGCCAGGGCGAGCGCCCGCCCCTCGCCACCGTGTTCGCCCTCTTCGACCAGCTCTGCGCGGGCCTCGAGGCCGCCCACGCCGTGCGCACCCCGGGGCCCATCGTGCACCGCGACCTCAAGCCCGACAACATCCTCCTGCGCTCCTCCGCGCGCGGCGAGATCATCGTGAAGGTCGTCGACTTCGGCATCGCGCAGCTCGGACGGCGCACCGCCACCCGCTCGGGCGTCGCCATGGGCACGCCCCTCTACATGGCCCCCGAGCAGGCCTTCGGTCACTCCGGCAGCATCGGCCCGTGGACCGACGTGTTCACCCTCGGCGTGCTGCTCATCGAGCTCCTCACCCTCGACGCCCAGGCCACCGAAGACGACGCCTGGTGGGTGGTCGCCGTGCGCCGCCCGCGCGAGCTCCGCGGAATGCTCCCGCCCCGACGCCCCGACGTGCCCGACGCCCTCTGGGACGTCGTCGCGCAGTGCCTCCAGACCGAAGGGGTCGACCGCTTCGTCGACGCAGGCGCCCTGCGCGTCGCCGTCCGCGACGTCGCCGCCGGGCTCCTCGGCGTCGGCGTCCTCTCCCGGCCGCCGTGGCCCGCCGCGTCGCCGGTGCCGTCGCCACCGACACCGACGCCCGCCTCGATGCCGTCGCCCTCCTCGCCCATGGCCGGCCTCGCCGCGGCCCTCGAGCGATCGCCCACCCCCGTGCTCGAGCGCGACCCCACCGAGCGCGACGACGCCGTCGGGGTCGCCCACGCCGCCACGCAGCTCGCGTCCGCGGACGACCCATCCCCCCGCTGGGGCAGGCTCTTCGCGCTCGTCTCCCTCGTGGCCATCCTCCTCGCGGGCGCCATCGTCTCGCTGCTGATCTGGCGCGACGCCCGCCCTGCGGCCTCGAGATCGCCCTTGACCATCACCCCCGCGGCGGCAACGGTGTCCCAGCGCTCGGCCCTCCCGGGGCCGGTCGGCAACGATCCCGATCTGATGAACCTGCTCCGGCGCTGGGACTCCGCGATGCGGCTCCAGCCCGGGGCTCCAGGCCTCGATGGCTTCTACGCTCCCCGCGTCTCGTGGCACGCCCAGGCCACCGACGCCGCAGACATCGCCACCCAGCTCGAACGCGCCGTCAGCTCCGGCGGAACCAACACGTTCGACTGGGCCCGCAGCACCTGGGAGCCCGAGGCCCCCACGAGCGGAGATGTCCCCGCCGCGTGCCGCGCCGTCCCCGGCGCCACCGGCAACGTGGTGAAGGTCCGGGCCTGGAACGACGAGTTTCGCCCCGACCGCCACGCCTCCATCGGGTGCCAGCACCTGGAGGGTCGCTACCTGCTGCGCCTCCGCCATACCCCAGGCGGGCTGCGCATCTGCCACGAGACCTGGTCCGTGGCCGAAGGCATCTGCGCGTCGTGCCCCACCGCTTCGGTGTGCGCCCGCCGCTAAGCTGGGGCGCGCTCATGGCCCCCCCGTGACAGCCCGGGGTCGGTCCGGTAGGTTCCGTGCGCTCGCATGGTCAGGTTTCTAACGCGTGACCTGCCACCGCTGCGAAGGGCCTGCATTCCAGCACGCTCGTGTGTGGCATCGGGCTTGCTGGCTGCTAGTGGTTCAATTCTCTCGGTTCACGATGGGAGGTTCGAGACGATGTCTGATGAACAGGAATATCCGGGCGCGCGCAGGGGGATGACCTCTGCCCGCCGATTCTGGCGGGGCAGGGCGCTCGGCGCGCTCATGCTCGGCGGTCTCGCGGTCGGCAACGTCGACTGCGCCCAGGAGCGGGATGCGATCGATCGCACCCGACCGGCGAGGGTCGGCAAGACCTTCTTCGTCGGGCAGAACCTCCAGGACGCTCGGGATAATCCCGAGTTCTACGTGAACAACTTCGTCGTCGACGCGCCGGCCTCGCAGTCGCTGCTGCCGGTCGCCACCTACGACGACGTCGACCGCATCCGGTGGGAGATCCAGGAGGACGTGCTCCTCGCCCGCAAGGCGTACGAGTACGTGACCGGCTCCGACGGCCGCGGCGTCCGGGGCCCGACCGAGACCGGCATCATCGTCGCTGCCTACCGCATCGAGAGCCACTTCGACGTGCGGCGCGCGTACAACCCCTCCACCGGCGAAGAGATCAACGTCGTCGAGGAGAACATGGTCGACCGGCCCTGGTACGAGCGCGAGTTCATGCGCGTCGACTGGTCGAACAACATGGTCGACAACCCCGACTGGTCGGGCCTGTTCTACGGCGCCCTCTTCGGCGGCCTGTCGTTCCAGCCGGTGCGCTACTACGAGCAGAACCCGGCGTCGCCCAACGCGCCGAACTTCTGCGAGATGGAGCCCGGCACGGTGCGCGACACCACCACGGGCGCCTGCGTGCGCAGCGCCAACGTGCGCAACCACAACGGCGGGTACTTCGACGTCACCTCGAAGTGGCTGGTGAACCCCGAGTCGAGCAACCTCTTCGGCGGCTCGCTCCCCACCTGCCTCGTCATCAACTTCTTCACCGGCAGCGATGTCTATGACTGCAACCCGCAGGAGGCGACCATCCGCACCTCCTTCCGGCGCGTCGAAGACCGCGACTTCCAGCCCCTCGAGCTGACCCGCCAGCCCTACGACCTCGTCGGCGGCCCGCGCGCGACCCGCAACGGCTTCGACCAGAACTACGGCGCCACGGACCGTAACTTCCACCGCTACCAGATGATCCACAACATCTGGCAGCGCTCGCACCTCGACCCCCAGTTCACCTGCTCGGGCATCGACGCGAACCAGGACGGCATCGTCGACGGCAACCTCGACGCCAACTCCAACGGCACCGCCGACGCCTGCGAGTCGGCCAACCGCCCGGGCTCGCAGTGCGACCAGGTGATGGGCCGCTGCACCATTCCCTACCGCGAGCGCGAGATCCGCCCGATCGCCTACTACACGAACCCCGAGATGCCCCCGGAGTTCCAGGACCATGTCGAGATCGAAGGCGCGGACGGCACGCTGACGTACCGCCTGCCCACCGCCGCGGAGGCCACCGCGCGCCGCGCCTCGGGCGAGCGCACCTCCTTCGTCACCGGCGCCACCGAGGAGATCATCAACTCCTGGGACATCGCCATCCGCCGCGCGGTCGCCAACGCCCGCGAGGTCGAGTGCCGCAAGCTCGGCCCGAGCGCCCCCGGCGGCATCGGCGGCGACCGCGACACCTGCCACAACCGCTTCTTCGAGAGCGCCCTGGTGCCGCAGCACCTCGGCGCCTTCCTCGGCGAAGACCCCAAGGTCGCCCCGATGGGCTCGCCCCCGGTCACCCGCGGCGTCGTGCTCTGCCACAACCCCGTGCGCACCGATGACAGCACTGCCTGCCGCGAGCCCGGCTACGCCGTGCGCCTCGGCGACGTGCGCTACAACCACGTGAGCTACTGGCCCGGCAACTCCCGCGCGCCCTTCGGCGGCATCGCCCACTGGGGCTACGACCCGCTCACCGGCGAGGTCGTCTCCAACGGCGGCTTCAACATGGGCCGCTCGGTCGAGGCCGCCGCGGGTCAGCAGCGCGACTACGTGCGGCTGATCATGCACTACCTCGACCCCGAGCTCGATGATCTCACGGTCGAGGCCTACACGAGCAACGCGGCGTCGCAGAACCTCGCGCGGTACATCCGCAACCCGGCGGCGACCACCATCGGCAGCGGCAACAACCGTACGGACGTCAACCTCATCAACGAGCGCGCGACGAGCCCCGACGCCAACCACGCGGCCGCGGCCCTCAACGTCAACGACGTGCGCAACTCGGACTTCGAGGCGGCCGCCGTCCGGCAGTTCACCCAGCAGCTCGACACCGCGCCGGTGAACAACGGCGTGTCGCAGACCGCGGTGGCGTTCCAGCAGCAGGCCCGCCTGCTGCGCGGCACCCGCTACGAGACCGACATGATCGACCAGCAGTGGCTCCGCGCCGCGGGCGTCGACCCGCAGGCGGCCCTCAGCTCGCTCGACGACAACGCCCTCAACCAGGCCTCGCCCCTGCGGCGCATGGACCCGGAGTGGGCGACCGACATGCGCAACCGCATCATGGAGCGCCTGGAGAACCGCGGCTTCTGCTTCCAGGACGCCGGCGCCCCGCCGCTCGTCGGCTCGACCGACATGCAGGGCGTCGCCCGCTGGTTCGCGCAGCGCTACCGCAACCTCACGAAGGAAGCCCGCGCGACCCGCATCCTGCAAGACCTCCGCATCGACGCCTACAAGGGCATCGCGCTGCACGAGGTCGGCCACAGCATCGGGCTCTACCACCTGCCCGTGTCGAGCTACGACTCGATGAACTACAACCCGCAGTACTGGCAGCTGCGCACGCGCAACGGCGCCGCCAGCGTCAGCTGCCGCGCGGAGACCTGCAACCAGATGTCGTGCCCGGTGATCCGCACCAACGACAACAACCCGGCGACGGACGCCGACCGGAACAACGACAACTGCATGGGCCCCCGCTACATCGATCCGGAGACGGACGATGAGCTGGGCGTGCGTGACCTCGCGGCGGGCAACCACCACGCGGGCATCAACTACTTCGGCAACACCTCGACCATGGAGTACCAGTGGGAGCGCTTCGGCGAGACCGTGGGCCTCGGGTCGTACGACATCTACGCCATGGGCGTGATGTACGGCCGCGTCGTCGAGACCATGGAGTCCGACACCGCCCGCGGCGGCCAGGACGCCGCCTCGCAGCGCCGCTTCGCCTGGAACCTCCGGTCGCAGCTCTCGGAGAAGTACCTCGCGAACTTCACCGACCGCGCGTTCTCCGCCCCCGGCTCGACGCCGCCGGCCCCCAACGACGCGCCGCTCGCGCTGGCGCACTACACCGAGATGGCCCGGCAGCTCCAGGTGTTCAACCCGTCGCAGTGCCGCGACGCCACCGAGGCGGAGAAGGCCCAGTACCGCTGGCGCCTCGTCGACGGCAAGATCTGCAGCTTCTCGCCGCGTGACCATG
This sequence comes from uncultured delta proteobacterium, assembly GCA_903860995.1. GTDB lineage: Bacteria > Myxococcota_A > Polyangia > Polyangiales > SCUS01. The sequence goes on from CAIOSS010000486.1 coordinate 8,674, forward strand.
CCGCGCTCGCGGACATGGAGACGTCGCAGACCTACGACTCCAACGACCCCGAGCCCGAGGCCGGCAACTCCGACCGGGCCGCGCCCTCGTGGCGTGTCCGCGCCGGTACGCCGGACAGCGGCCGGGTGATCCCGCAGGAGGGCGGCTCGCTCCGCTGGCGCTACCGCGTGTCCTGGGACCGCGGCGTGGGCTACCCCCACATCCAGTTCTTCGACCAGGGCGCGGACATCTACGAGGTCTCCCGCTCCATCACCCGGAAGTACGACCTCACGTACCCGGCGATGTACTTCCGCCGCGGCAACCGCGAGTGGGCCTCCTGGAACGTCTCCGCGGCGGTCTCGTCGCGGATGTTCCGCCTGGTGCGCGGCTTCCACTGGAACGTCGCCCGCGACTACGCCTTCTACCGGGGCGCCCTCAACGACGCGAGCTTCGCGGTCTACTCCCGCAGCGACGACGCCCTCGGGCCGACGCTCGGCGCCCAGACCGAGATGTTCGACTTCTTCGCCCGCGTGATGCTCATGCCCGAGCCGGGCACCTTCACGCCCTCCACCGAGGCCTCGGCCGCGGACGAGGATCGCAGCACGCCGGAGCTTCGCGCCGCGAACACCACCATCTTCGACGCCGAGGACGGGGCCACCGCGCCGCGCTTCAGCATCGGCATCGTCGACGGCCGCTACATCGCGGACGACTTCGACAACGGCCAGGGCGGCTCGCTGGATTACCAGTCGTACGCCAACCGCGAGGGGGCTTCGATGGAGAAGAACTTCGCGGCGATCATGCTCACGGACACGCGCCCGACCTTCTCGAGCGTGACCCGCAACCTCTACCTCGACGGCCGTGAGTTCCAGGTGAACTTCGCGACCGACATCCCGAACGCGCTCGATCGCCTCCTCGGCGGCATCCTCTCCGAGGACTGGGCCACCGTGGCGATGCACGCCCCCACGCCCCGCTCCGTGGGCGAGGAGGTCACCCCGGAGATGCTCCAGCTGTACCGCGACACCGTGCCGGTCCGCCCGGCGGGCTCGTCGCTGCTGTTCCCGAACATCGGGTACCGCCAGCAGCTCCCGACCATCATCTACTCGATGCTGTTCTCGTCGCTCAACACCGACCTCACCCTCATCAACAAGATGAGGATCTTCACCGAGGGCGGCGCCGAGGCGGTGGACATCCCCGAGAACGAGCGCGTGCGCTTCTTCAACCCCGACACCGGGATCATCTACACCGCGCGTCGCTACGGCGCCGACCCGGGCCTCACGGCCCTCGCCGGCGGCGGACGCACGGTCGACCGCGGCATCGCGTCGCGCATGATCCAGCACGCCAACGCCCTGCTCGCGGACACCTTCGTCGTGGAGCGTGACCCCGCCAACATGGGCCGCCCGGTGCTCGACGCCGACGGCCGCCCGCGGCTCATCCGCAGCGCCTCGGGCGCCCTCCAGCCGGCGAGCACCTCGCCGCAGCGCCAGGCCCGCCGCCTCGCGACGTTCCGGAACTACATCGGCCTCATCGATGCCACCCGGAACATCTCGCGCATCCTCGGCTACGGCATGATCCGCTGACCTGATCCCCCGCTGATCGCGGGGCGCTCGCAGCCCTCACGGCGCGCCGCCCCGCTCGATCGCCCCCCTCCCGATCCCCGCCCTCCAGCTCTATTCACTCCCCTCCCATCGACGGCTGACGGCACCCCCCGGCGGGCGTCTCGGGCTTCGCATCTCCTGCGGAGCGGTGTATTCCCGTCGGCCGTAACGCCCCAACGGGAGGAACACAGCCCCAATGCACATCCGCTCGAAGCTCATCTCGTCCGTCGGCGCCGTCGCCATCTGCATCGCGGCCTCCCCGGCCTGGTCGCAGGTCCGCCGCGCGGTGCGCATCCAGTCGACGCCCCCGGGCGCCACGGTGCGGGTCGACAGCGCCACCGCGCCCCCGCTCGGACAGACGCCGCTTACGCGCGCGATGGTCCCGCAGGGCCCGCACCGGCTCTTCTTCGACCTCCCGGGCTATGTGCAGGGCACGCTCGACGTCACCGTCGCAGCGAGCAACCCCCGGCCCTTCGCCCTCGCCCTCGTGCAAGGCGGCAACGTCTACGTCGCCGCCGACGTCGACGGCGCGCCCATCTTCCTCGACGGCGTTCAGGTGGGCGTCACCCCGGGGCGGCTCAACAACGTCCCCCCGGGCGCCCACATCGTCGAGCTCCGCATGGAGGGCCGGCAGCCCGTGCGCGAGACCGTCAACGTCACCTCCGGGCAGCTCGCCACGGTCAACGTCACGCTGCGCCCCACCGTCGCCCCGACGGGCGTCGTGCGCGTCGTGGTCGCCAACCCCAACGGCCCCGTGCCCGCGGACGTCCAGGTCTCCCTCGACGGCACCCCCCTCACGGGCACGCCGCCCTCCAACGAAGCCGTCCTCCCCGGCACCCACCTCGTGCAGGTCTCGGCCACCGGGTTTCGCAGCACCCGCCGGGAGATCACCGTCACCGCCGGCCAGGCCCAGGCCGTGGCCATCGACCTCGAGGTCGCCGCCGCCACCTCCGGCAGCCTGCGGGTAATCGTCCCCGTGGCGGGCGCGCAGGCCTTCGTCGACGGCGACCCGCTCACCCTCTCCAACGGCCGCGTCGACCGCGCCGACCTCGCCCCCGGCTCGCACACCGTGCGCATCACGGCCCCCGGCCGCGAGTCCGTCATCCGCGAGGTGGCCGTCACCGCGGGCCAGCAGCAGGTGCTCGAGCTCGCCGACACCGACCTCCGCGTCTCCGCGGCGCGCGGGCGCGTCCGGGTGATGGTGCCCGCCACCCCCGAGGCCGAGATCTTCATCAACAGCGAGCGCGTGGCCCAGGGGCGCTACACCCGCGACGACGCGCCCGCGGGCGACCTCACGGTGCTCGTGCGCGCCCCGGGCTTCAACGACATCACCCAGCAGTGCGCCGTGTCCGACACGCAGGCCTGCGAGATGAACGTCACCCTCGTCCGCACCCCGGTGGCCGCCGCGCCGCCGCAGGGCCCCCGGCCCGTCGACATCGCCCGCCGCCGCGCGGGCATCAGCACCTTCGGCGCGGCGCCGCTCACCCGCGGCGACGGGGCCTTCGACGCCATCCTCGGCTTCGGCGGGATGCCCCTCGAGTTGCGCGCCACGATGGGCTTCGTGCCCAACAACAGCTTCCCGGGCTTCGGCAACTTCGCCATCGACGGCGGCCTCTCGATTCGCACGCGCTTCGACTGGTACGAGTTCGAGTTGCGGTCGCGCGCCGGCTGGCGCTTCGCCAACGACCTCGTCGCCGTCGGCGGAGAGGTGCGGGCCTACGGCGCCCTCGGGTTCCGGAAGTCCCGCGGGTTCGGGCTGGTGCTGCAGGGCAACCTGTCGTTCCACTTCAACCTGGGCGACGACGTGCAGACGGCGACCAACCAGACCCCGGTCGGCGGCCTCGGGGCGATCACCATCTCGCTCAACACGGGCTTCGAGGCCAACCTCGACAACCCCGGCGGCTTCAACGTCTCGCTCAGCGGCGAGCGCGATGCGGCCTACTCCCTCTGCGACAACCGCAACGCCGACAACTCCGGCTACACCGGCACGGGCTGCACGGTCGCCAACACCACCCGCGGCTTCGTCGGCCTCGTCGCCGAACTCGGCCTCTTCCGCCACCTCTCCTTCTTCGCCGGCGGGACGCTCTACCTGCCGTTCCCCGAGGAGATCGACATCGGCGACGGGACGGCCGCGGCGTTCAACCCCGGCTCGAACCGGTCGCGCCGCCCGATGACCACCGACTTCTGGGGCGCCTCGCTCCCGATCAACCTCCGCCTCGGCATCACGTACAAGTTCTGACCGCCCGCGGCCGGCGGACCTTCGGGTATCCTCCGCCGCCATGTCCCCCTCCCCCCGCACGCTCCACGCCACTCTCGCGCTCGTCCTCGCCGCCTCGCTCCCGCAGTGCGCGAGCGCCCCCGGCGTGGTTCCCGTGGTCGCCCCGCCCCCGGCGCCCGCCGCGGTCGAGCTCGCCGTCGACACCGGCCCCGTGGCCCGCCCCGACGACGCCGTGGTCACGCTGCGCATCGGCTCGGTGCGCGGCCTCGCCCGCCGCCTCGGCGAGATGCTCGGCCTGCGAGAGTTCATCGAGGAGGGCCTGAGCGCCGCGCTCCCCGACGTCCTCGGCGACGAGGCCGCCGCCGCCGCCGTCGACCTCGACGGGCCGCTCGAGCTCGTGGTGGCCTTCCACGACAACAACGTCGAGGGCATCGCGTCCTTCGCGCTCCGCTCGCTCGCCAACACCCGCGCGCAGCTCGCCGACGGACACACCCTCGAGGCCGTGGGCAACCCCTCGCTGCAGCTCCAGCGCGTGCGGCGCCAGGGGGCCCGGCCTGGCAACGACGAGATCATCCTGTCGCCCGCGGCCGGCGAGGGCGGCGGGCGCCTGCTGATGGTGCACCGCCGCGAGGGCTACGAGGGCTTCGTCAACCGCTACGCCCCGTACCTCTCGCGCACCCTCGCAGCGCAGCCGCTCGCGGCCTCCGAGGGCGCGGCCGTGATCGAGGTCCAACCGCAGGTGATCGACCGGGCGATGCGCCGCGAGTTCGAGCAGCTCACCGAGCTGGCCGACCACTTCGCGCCGGGCCCCGACCCCAACAACCCGCAGTTCTCCGACGCGGCCCGCGCGTGGCTGCGCGACGCCCTCGCCGCCGTGCGCAGCACCCTGGGCGAGGCCCGCGACGCGCGGCTCGCCCTCGACCTCGGCGACGCGGGCGCCACGCTGCGCTTCGCCGTCGCGGTGCAGAGCCCGAGCGCCCAGCTGGCCCAGCAGGCCCTCGCGGCGGTCCACGACAGCCCTCCCCCGATGGACCTCTACGAGCGCCTCCCGCCCGGCGGATGGACGTACAGCGCCTGGGCCCTCCACGCCGAGCCGCTGCGGGCGACGCTCAACCTGGCCGCCAACGCCGTCGCGCGGATGATCACCCCGCGCACCCGCCTGCCCGAGGCCGACGCCACGGCGCTGCGCACCGCCCTCGGCGCGCTCGTGGCGCAAGACCGCGTGGCCGTCGCCGCCACCACGCACCGCGACGCGCAGGACCGCTACACCAGCACCTCGCTCCTGCGGGTCTCCACGCCGTCGCCGCAGTTCGTGGCCAACGTGCGCACGCTGGTCACCACCCTGCGCCGCCCGGCCGTCGCCCGCGCCGTGCGCGCCGACCTGCGCATCGACCCGATGGGCTGGACGCTGCCGTCGACCACCGGCCTCCCCGCGGGCTCGCTGCTGCTCCGCGGCCCGGTGCCCGCGCTCAGCTCGCTGCTCGGGGCCTTCGGCTCGACGGCCCCGGCGCCCGCCCCCGCGGCGGCCCGGCCGGCGGCAACCCCCGCGGCGGCGCGGCCGGTGCTGTCCGAGCTGCTGCTGGTGCCCGAAGGCGACCACGTCTGGGTGGTGCTGGGCGGCAACGCGCGGACGCAGTTCCAGGCGGCGTCGGGGGCGCACGCGGCGCCGCCGGCGATCGCAGACGCGGCGGCGGCGGGGACGAGCAGCGTGGTGGCCATCCTCCCTGGGATGCTCTCAGAGGTCTTCCGCGGCGACACGAGCCTGCGACGGATGATCGACCAGACCATCGCCCAGGGCGGCACCGCGGCGAGCGCGCCGAGCGTCGGCCGCCTGCGCACCGTCGAGCGCGACGGGATCACCCAGGTCAGCGCCGACCTCGCGGTGCCGCGCGCGGCCCTAGGGCTCGTCGGGCAGAGCGTTCAGCGCGGGCTGGCGCGCCCGTAGGCCGACGATGCGCCCCTCACCACCCGGGAGGCGCCCGCTGTGGCTCGCTGGAGCGCCCAGCGCTGACGGGACCGATCTGTGACACCGGGGCCTCGCCGGCACCATGTCCGTGACGGGGCTGGTGCTCATCGCGCTGGCGCTGCTGGTGGCCGTCATCGCGGTGGTCGTGCAGGCCCTGCACGGACTCACCCCTTCTTCGCGTAGCGCTGCCCGGCCTTCTCGAAGCGCTTCCGGGGGTCGCTCTTCGCCTTGTCCTTCGTCGGCGTGAACCCCGTCACCGGCGCCTTCGGGGCCGCGGGGATGCCCGTCTCCACCGCGCGCAGCTCGTCGCGCAGCGCCGCGGCCCGCTCGAAGTCCAGCGACTCCGCCGCCTCCAGCATCTCCGCCCGCAGCTGCTCGGCCAGCGCCGCGCGGCCCGCGTCGTCCTTGGGCATCTCCTGGGCGGCGGCGCCCTTCCGCCGGCCCTTGGAGACGCTCACGTAGTCGCTCGCGCCCGAGGCGGGCGACAGGTCGCTGATGGCGCGCGTGGTGCTCGTCGGGGTGATCCCGTGCTTCTCGTTGTAGGCCCGCTGGATCGCCCGGCGACGGTCGGTCTCCTCGATGGCGTTCTGCATCGCGCGGGTGATGGTGTCGCCGTACATGATCACCCGCCCCTCGACGTTGCGCGCCGCGCGGCCGATGGTCTGGATGAGCGAGCGCGGCGAGCGCAGGAAGCCCTCCTTGTCGGCGTCGAGGATGGCCACCAGCGCCACCTCCGGCAGGTCGAGGCCCTCGCGCAGCAGGTTGATGCCCACCAGCACGTCGAACTCCCCGCGCCGCAGGTCGCGCAGGATCTCCACGCGCTCCAGCGTGTCGATGTCCGAGTGCAGATAGCGGACCTTTACACCGAGGTCTTGGTAGTACTCGGTGAGGTCCTCGGCCATGCGCTTGGTGAGGGTGGTGACCAGCACGCGCTGGTCCTTCGCGACGCGGATGCGCACCTCCGCCAGCAGGTCGTCCACCTGCTTCGCCACCGGGCGCACGGTGATCTCCGGGTCGATGAGCCCCGTCGGCCGGATGATCTGCTCGACGAAGGTGCCGCCGCTGTGGGCCATCTCGTAGTCGCCCGGCGTGGCCGACACGTAGATGGTCTTCCCCATCCGCTGCTCGAACTCGTCGAACTTCAGCGGCCGGTTGTCCATCGCGCTCGGGAGCCGGAACCCGAAGTCCACCAGGGTCTCCTTGCGGGCCCGGTCGCCCTTGTACATCGACCCCACCTGCGACACCGTCTGGTGGCTCTCGTCGATGAGCAGGAGGTAGTCCGGCGGGAAGTAGTCGATGAGCGTCGGCGGCGCCTCCCCCGGCGCGCGACCCGACAGGTGCCGCGAGTAGTTCTCGATGCCGTGGCAGAAGCCCACCTGCTCGAGCATCTCCAGGTCGTAGAGCACCCGCTGCTCCAGGCGCTCGCGCTCGATGAGCTTGCCGCGCTCCTTCAGCTCCGTCAGCCGCACCTGCAGCTCGTCGCGGATGAGGTTGATCGCCTTCGACATCATCTTCTTCGGCGTCACGTAGTGCGACCCGGGATAGATCTCCGCCGCGCGAAGCTTCTTCAGCACCTTGCCGCGCAGCGGGTCGATCTCCGCGATGTCGTCGATGGTGTCGCCGAAGAAGGCCACCCGCACCGCCACGTCGGCCTCGTACGCGGGGAACACCTCCACGACATCACCGCGCACCCGGAACGTCCCGCGGTGGAAGTCCACGTCGTTGCGCTGGTACTGCATCTCCACGAGCCGCCGCAGCAGGTGGTCGCGGGGGTACTCCTCGCCCACGCCGAAGGCCGCCACCATGCCCTTGTACGACTCCTGCGAGCCGATGCCGTAGATGCACGACACCGACGCCACGATGATCACGTCCTTGCGGCTGAGCAGCGAGCGCGTGGCCGAGTGGCGCATCCGGTCGATGGCCTCGTTGATCATGGCGTCCTTCTCGATGAAGGTGTCGCTCGCGGGGATGTACGCCTCCGGCTGGTAGTAGTCGTAATACGAGACGAAGTATTCGACGGCGTTCTCGGGGAAGAGGGCCTTGAACTCCGCGTAGAGCTGCGCCGCGAGGGTCTTGTTGGGCGCGAGCACCAGGGCGGGCCTGCCGTGCGCGGCGATCACCTGCGCGGCGGTGAAGGTCTTGCCCGACCCGGTGACCCCGAGGAGGGTCTGGTGCTGCTCCCCGCGGCGCAGGCCCTCCAGGAGCGCGGCGATGGCGCGGGGCTGGTCGCCCTGCGGCTCGTACTCGGACACCAGCTCGAAGGGCGACGACGGGAACTTCTTCACCCGAGAGGGAGTGTGACGCCAGCGGCGCAGCGTCAAGCCGCCCGCGCCATTGCCGCGCGCGGGCGATGTCGACTACACCGCACCCACCAATGAGCACCCGCCCCCTGCTCGCCGCCGAGAAGATCTCCCCCGAGGCCGACGCCGTCGTCGCCGCCTTCCACCGCAACATCGTCGACGAGGTGGCCGCCGCCGTCGCGCGCGACCCCGTCGTGGTGGTCGGCATGGCGCAGAACCCCGTGGTCAAGAAGGCCCGGCAGCTGCTCGACGCCGAGGGCGTGAAGTTCACCTACCTGGAGTACGGGAGCTACATCTCGATGTGGAAGCAGCGCCTCGCCATCAAGCTCTGGGCGGGCTTCCCGACCTTCCCGATGGTCTTCGTCGACGGCGTGCTGGTCGGCGGCCACCGCGAGCTCGCGGCCTTCAAGGCCGCCGGCAAGCTCAAGAAGTAGTCCCCCCGTCGGCTAGGGCGGGGGCGCTCTCTCGCACCAGAGCTGACCCGCCCGCCTTCGCGACGAGATCGACGATCTTCGGCACATCCTTCGGGGCCCACGCCACGTCGAACGCCCAGCGCCCCCCAGGCACCCCATAGGCGTTAAGCGGCTAACTGCTCGCATATTCCGCATAGGTGTCGATCGTTTCCCGGAACGTGTCGATTCTTCGTCTTCGGCAGTGCTCATTGGATCGGCCGAGATGGTCGAGAAACCTGGGGAGCGCCGTGGCGA
>CAIOSS010000487.1 GCA_903860995.1 uncultured delta proteobacterium
CAACTGCACCCTCGACCGCATCGAGGTGCGCTGGCCCGACGCCGCCCGCACGGTCGAGACCTTCACCGACGTGCGGGCCCACTCCGGCCTCGAGATCGTCCAGGGCGCCGGGCGGGTGCAGTACCTTCAGTAGCCGTCGGGGTCCGTGCTAGGGAGCGTTCCATCTTATGGAGCGCGCCCACGTCCTCATCCTCGATTTCGGCTCCCAGTACACGATGCTCATCGCCCGGCGCATCCGGGAGGAGTCGGTGTACTGCGAGATCCACCCCTGCACGATGCCCCTCGCGGAGGTGCGCCGCCGGGCCCCCGTGGCGATCATCCTGTCGGGCGGCCCCTCCAGCGTCTTCGACGAGGGCGCCCCGAGCATCGACCCGGCCCTCTTCGACCTCGGCGTCCCGGTGCTGGGCATCTGCTACGGCGAGCAGCTCATCGCCCACCTCGGCGGCGGCCGCGTCGAGCCCTCGGAGTCGCGGGAGTACGGCGCCGCGAAGGTCACCGTCCACCGCAACGAGGGCATCCTCGCGCGCTTCGACGCGGGCGAGGCCATCGACGTGTGGATGTCCCACGGCGACCGCGTGATGGCCCTCCCGCCCGGCTTCGAGCCCCTGGCCACCTCCGCCCACTCGCCCTTCGCGGCGGTGGGCAACGCCGCCCGGCGCATCTACGGGGTGCAGTTTCACCCCGAGGTGGCGCACACCCCGCGCGGCACCGACGTGCTCAAGAGCTTCCTCTTCGACGTGGCGGGCTGCGTGCCCGACTGGAGCGCCGGGGCCTTCGCGGAAGAAGCCATCGCGCGGGTGCGCTCGATGGTGGGCGAGGGGCGGGCGCTCTGCGCGCTCTCCGGCGGGGTCGACAGCTCCGTCGCGGCCATCCTGTGCCAGAAGGCCCTCGGCGACCGGCTGACGTGCATCTTCGTCGACAACGGGGTGCTGCGAAAGGGCGAGCGCGACCAGGTCGAGCGGGTGTTCCTCGGGTCCTTCGGGCTCGACCTGCGGGTCATCGACGCGCGCAAGCGCTTCATGGACGCCCTCGCCGGGGTGAGCGACCCGGAGCAGAAGCGCAAGATCATCGGCCGGGTGTTCATTGAGGTCTTCGACGAGGAGGCCACCAAGATCGACGGCATCACCCACCTCGTGCAGGGCACCCTCTACCCCGACGTGATCGAGAGCGTGTCCTTCAAGGGCCCGAGCGCCGTGATCAAGAGCCACCACAACGTCGGCGGCCTGCCCGAGCACATGAAGCTCGCGCTGGTCGAGCCGCTGCGCGAGCTCTTCAAGGACGAGGTGCGCGCCGTGGGCGACGCGCTCGGCATCCCCCGCGCCATCCTCTGGCGGCAGCCCTTCCCGGGGCCGGGCCTGGCCATCCGGGTCATCGGACCGGTGTCCGAAGAGTCGCTCGATATCCTCCGGGCGGCGGACGCCATCGTCGACCACGAGATCCGCGAGGCGGGCTTGTACGAGTCGGTGTGGCAGGCCTTCGCGGTGCTGCTGCCGGTGCGCACCGTCGGCGTGATGGGCGACGGGCGAACCTACGACCAGGTGTGCGCGATCCGCGCCGTGCAGAGCCAGGACGGGATGACCGCCGACTGGGCGCGGCTGCCGCACGAGCTTCTGGCGCGGGTGTCGTCGCGCATCATCAACGAGGTGCGCGGCATCAACCGGGTGGTCTACGACATCTCGTCGAAGCCCCCGGCGACCATCGAGTGGGAGTGATGCGCGGCGGCGCGGCCGGGATGGTGCTCGTCGCCCTCGCCGGCTGCGGCGCGGCGCGGCCTCGGGTGGCCCCGGCGGCGGGCTCGCTGGTCTTCGCGTGCGAGCCCGCCGACGCGCGGGTGACCGTCGACGAGACCGACCTCGGCCCCTGCGCGCTGTGGTCGACCCGTGGGGTGGCGCTCCCCGCCGGAACCCACCGGCTCGTGGTGTCGCGCGAGGGTTACCTGCCGATGGAGTCCGAGGTGGTGCCCGACGGGCGCCGGGTCACGGTGCGAGCGGCGCTCCGCCGCGTTCCGGAGTAGGCGACTGCGCGATGGCCCGGGCGAGCGAGCGCTTCGCCATCTGCCCGATGAGGTAGAGCACCCCCGCGGTCACCAGCAGCCCGAACACCCCCACGGCGATGTTGCGCGGCGAGAGCGCCTCGGCCCGGTTGGTGGCGAGCAGCTCCAGCGCCGAGCGCACCAGCGACCCGATGTACACGTGGATCACCGTCGCGGGCAGCAGCCCGACCAGCATCGAGAGCACCAGGTGCTTGAGCGGCAGGGCCGTCGCGCCGAGCAGCACCGAGAGCAGCGGCTGCGGCATCACCGGCGCGAGCCGCAGCAGGATCGCGATGCGCAGCCCGTCCGTTCGCACCACCGTGTCGACCAGCCGGAAGCGCGAGGTCTCGGTGAACATCCGCCCGTACGCCGTCTTCGCGACGAGCCGGCCGATGCCGAAGGCGCAGCACGCGCCCAGCGTCGCCGAGGGCAGCGCCACGCAGAGCCCCTTCACCGGCCCGTAGGCGTAGCCCGCGAGGCCGGAGAGCAGCGCCTTGGGCATCAGGATGAGCGCGCCGAGGCAATACCCGATGACGTATTGCACCAGCGCCACGAGCTCGCCGCGGTGCATCCGGTCGGCGAGGTCGACGATGGCCTGGCGCACGAAAGGGGCTTGCAGCGCGACCCAAGGTGCGATCAGCATCACGCCCACGGGCCACGCGCGGGCGAGGGTACGCAGTCGATCGCGACCCATCACTGCACCCGGTGCGGGGTGACCCCGGACGGACAACGCTCACGGAGGACAGGGCTGCTCATGCGCAACGGAATCGGACGGAGGATGCGGTTCATCGGTGTCGTGGCCCTCGCAGGGGTCGCCCTGCCCGCGGCAGGCTTCAGCTACGGCGTGGAGGTGCCGGAGAATGGCACGACGGCGCACGGGCGCGGCGGCGCATTCGTGGCGCGCGCCAGCGACGTGTCCGCGGTGGGCCTCAACATGGCCGGCGTGCTCGGGCTCCGCGGCTTCCAGCTGGGGCTCTCGGCCAACGTCGGCGCGTCCTCCAACTGCTTCCAGCGCTCGGGCACCTACGACGGCAACGCCGACGTGAACATCAGCGTCGCGGGCACGCGCTTCCGCACCGGCGCCGACGGCCTGCCCACCTACTCGGGTCAGCCCTACCCCGAGGTGTGCAGCAACCGCGCGCTCGCCCTCGCGGCCAACATCATGGCCACCTACCGCGTCAACCGCTGGCTGGCCTTCGCCGCGGGCGTCACCACCCCGAGCACCCCGGGCTCGGGCCAGGTGTTCAACGACATGGTGCGCCTGCCCACCGGCGAGTACGCCCCGACGCCCGCGCGCAACATGCTCTTCCAGAAGAACCTCCTGGTGATCTACCCCACGCTGGGTGTCGCCGTGGCGCCGCACCCCCGGGTGCGCTTCGGTCTCACGCTCCAGCCCAGCATCGCGCGCTTCCGCTTCGGCGTGATGGCCAACGCCGTCGCGACCTCGCCGCAGTCCCCGGAGACCGACCTGCTCATCGAGCTCAACGCGAGCGGCTTCTTCCTGGCCGGCGCGCTCTCCACGCAGGTGCTCATCAACCGCTACTTCTCCTTCGGCGCGCAGGTGCACTACAACGCCCCCATCAGCGCGTCGGGCACGGCCAACACCACCTCGACCTACTACGCCGCGCCGGAGAGCAACCAGGCCCCGGGCACCTTCAACATCGACGAGATGCTCGTCGAGCTGCCGTGGAACCTCCGGGCCGGCTTCCGCTTCGCCCTCCCCCGCGCCGGCCGCCCCACCCAGGACGACGGCAGCGGCAACTACGACCCGATGACCGACGACGTCTTCGACGTCGAGGCCGACTTCACCTACGAGAACACCAGCTCGCTCGGCGTCACCTCGCTGCGCAACAGCGGCGACATCACCATCGGCTCGCGGGGCATGACCTCCACCCTCCCCGCCCCGCGCAGCATCGTGCTCAACAGCAACCTGAGCAACGTCTTCGGCGTCCGCGTGGGCGGTGACTACAACATCATCCCGGGCCGCCTCGCGCTGCGCCTCGGCTTCTCCTACGAGACCCAGGGGCTCAACGCTGAGAAGGCCGTGGTGCACCTCCCCGCCTACGCCGGCGCCAGCATCCACGCCGGCGTCTCGTACCGCATCGGCGCGCTCACCATCAACCTGGGCGTCGGGCACTTCCTCTTCCAGGCCCTCGACGCCACCTCGGCGACCAACCCGGTCATCACCCCGACCCCGTTCACCGACTGCGTCGCGAC
>CAIOSS010000488.1 GCA_903860995.1 uncultured delta proteobacterium
GCTCTCGCTCGGCGCCGGACTCGGCGCGGAGGACCTCTTCCGACGGCTCATGGCCGCGGCCCTGCGCGCCCTCGGCGTCGCGCCCACGGGACGCGACGCAGCGCCTCCGACGGGCCTGCTGCCGCCGCGCAGCGGGGAGGCGATGGAGGGGCTGCGGGCCTTCCTGGCCGGGGTGATCCGTCGGCGGGGCGCGCAGACCACGCTGCGACGAATGCTGCGGCTCGTCGGCTCGACGGCGCCCACCCCGGAGGCACTGCGCACGCTGGGCACCGAGGTCGCCCGCGCGGGCATCACCGTCGCGCCGGGCCTCGAGCTCGGCGACCCGGACACCGAGCGCACGCTCACCGTGACGCCCGCGATCGTCCCGACGGCGCCCGCGCGCATCGCCCGCCGCGACGCCTCGCTGCTGCCCGCGGAGCGGGCTCTGGTGCTGCGCGCCGTGACCTCCCTACGCGACGAGCTCGTGTCCGGCGACGGCCGCAGCCCTGCGGTGCGCCTCCACCGCCCGCGCCCCGGCCGCACGATGGACCTCTTCGACCTCGAGGCACTCTCGACCGGGCTCGCCGAGCGCACGCTCGCGCAGCTCCGGGAGGGTCGACGGGCGAGGCTGGTCGAAGCCGCCGAGGCGGGCGCGCACCCCGGGGCCCAGCGCCTCGGCACGGCGCTGTTGCTGCTCGACCGCGACGCGCGGCAGCGCGCCGAGGAGACAGGCGCGCGCGACCTCGCGGTGGGCCACCCCTTCCTCGCGGGCGTGGTGCAGGGGTACCTCGTGCGCGGTCCGCTGGTGCTGCACCCGGTCGCGCTGGAGCGTGACGCGCGCGGCGCCCGCGGGTTCGTGCTGGTGCCCTCGAAGGACGAGCCGCCCCTCGTGAACATGGCGCTGCTGCGCCTGCTCTTCGCCAAGAAGGACTACGCCTTCACCGACGCCCTCGCGGAGGCCCTCGACGCCGCCGCGGCGGACCCCGCACGCAGCGTCGAGGCCATCCTCGGGACGCTCACGCAGGTGGGGCTCAGCGCCGCCCGGGCCCCGAGCGCGCTCGCCCCGCTGCGCGACCGCGCCGCCGAGCTCGCCACCTGGAGCGGCGACCGCCTCGAGCTCGAAGAGTGCGCCGTGCTGGGCTTCTTCCCGCAGTCCGACAGCGACCTGCTCCAGGACTACGACGTGCTGCTCGCCGCCCTCGCCGACCCCGGCACCGACGCCGGGGCCGTGCTCGGGTGCGCCGCCACGCTGCTGCCGCCGGAGCTGCGTGTGGCCCTGCAGCCCGACGCCGCGCCGACCGCCGAGCCCGACCCGGCGCCCGCGGACGAGCGGCCCATCGGCACGGTGCTCTACGCCGACCCCAGCCAGCGGGCGGTGCTGCGCCGCGCGGCGACCGAGCGGGCCCTGGTGATCGATGGTCCGCCCGGAACGGGCAAGAGCCAGGTGATCGTGAACCTCGTTGCCGAGGCCCTCGCGCGCGGCGAGCGCGTGGCCGTGGTGTGCGAGAAGCGCGCGGCCCTCGACGTGGTCGCGCAGCGGGCGCAGTCCGTCGGTCTGCGCCACGCGATGGCCCTGGTGCACGACGTCTTCGACGACCGCAAGGCGCTCTACGCGCAGCTCACCGCGCGCCTGGAGGAGACCACCGCGCGCGCCCTCGACGCCGCCGCCGCGGCGCAGGTAGGCCGCGAGGCGCAGCGCATCGAGCAGGCGCTCACCGACCGCGACGCCGCCCTGCGCCAGGTGACCGACGGCAGCGCCCTCTCGGCGGGTCAGCTCCACGTGCTCGTGGCGGGCCTCGACGCGCCTGCGCTCGACCTCCCCGCGGGGCTCGCGCCGGTGCCCGAGCGCGCGCTCGAACCGCTCGCCGACGCCCTGCTCGCGCTGCACCCCTACGCCGACCTCTACGCGCCCGACAACCCCTGGGCGACGGTCGCCCGCCCGACCTACGCCGACCTCGACGCCCGCGCCGTCGCCGCCCTCCGCGAGGCCGTCTCCCTCGCGCTCGGCGTCGCGCAGGAGCTCGACGCGCACGCCGCCCGGAGCCCCGTCGCGCCGGCAGAGCTCATCGCCGTGTGCGGGGCGCTCGACGAGGCCCACGCGCTACAGCCCGCGCTCACCACCGACTCCGGGCTCGTGCTGCCCGTGGCCGAGGGCATCGCGCTCCAGCCCGCCGCGCTCGCCAGCGTGCACGAGGCCCTCGCGGCGTGGCGCACCCGCTACGACCTCCTCGCGCGCCTCCCGGGTCGCGTCGACCTCGCGCTCGATCCGGCGGCGCAGCAGGCCCTCGCGCTCATGCTTGGCTGGGAGGGGCGCGCCGGTCGCTTCTTCGTCGGCGCCTGGTGGAGCGCCCGCGGCGCCCTTCGCGCCGCCCTCGTGCAGGCGTGGCCGGAGCGCTCGGCGGCAGACTTCGACCGGGCCTTCCTCGAAGAGCTGCGCGCGTTGACCGTGGCGACCGCGGCCTGGCAGCGGCTCGACCACGCGCTGGCGCTGCTCGGTCTCGGGCACGCGCGCCCCGCGAC
>CAIOSS010000489.1 GCA_903860995.1 uncultured delta proteobacterium
GCGGCGCTCAGCAGCACCACGAGCGAGGCGGCGAGGTTGGCGACGAGGAGCGCGTCGAGGAGGGCGGCGGGCAGCGGGGCGAGGAGGGCCGCGAGGAGGAGGGCGAGGGCGGCGCCGCGCAGCCACGGGTCGACGCGGCCCAGCGCGGTCATCTCAACGGACGCCTTCGCGATGGAACCACTCCGCGAAGCGCGCGAGTCCCTCGTCGATGAGCGTCGTGGGGGCGTACCCGAGCTTCTCGCGGGCGTGGGTGATGTCCGCGAAGGTGATCGGGACATCACCGGGCTGGTCGGGCTCGTGGTGGGTCTTCGGCGCGATGCCGAGGGCGCGGCCGAGCTTCTCCACGACGGCGTCGAGGCGCGTCGTGTGCGACTCGCCGAGGTTGTAGATCTCGTAGCCCTCGCAGCGGTCGACGGCCGCGACGGTGCCCTGCACGATGTCGGCGATGTACGTGTAGTCGCGGGCGCTGCTGCCGTCGCCGTAGATCGGGATCGAGCGCCCGCGGGCGATCATGGTGGCGAACTTGTGGAACGCCATCTCCGGCCGCTGCCGCGGTCCATACACGGTGAAGTAACGCAGCGAGGCGACGTGGGTCCCGTAGAGGTGATGCCAGGTGGCGCAGAGCACCTCGCCCGCCTTCTTGGTGGCGGCGTACGGCGAGATCGGCCGGTCGACGGGGTCGGTCTCTCGGAACGGCACCGTGGTGCGGCCGCCGTACACCGACGACGACGACGCGAAGACCAGCCGGGGGATGCCCGCCCGGCGGATGCGCTCGAGCACGTTGGTGAGCCCGCGGACGTTGGCGTCGATGTACACGCCGGGCGCGTCGATGGAGGGCCGCACGCCCGCCCAGGCCGCGAGGTGGATGACCGCGTCGAAGCGCTCGCGGGCGAAGAGCGCGTCGAGCGCGGGCTCGTCGCAGAGGTCGCCCTCGACCATCGAGAAGCCCCGGAGCGCGCCGAGCGCGGCGGCGTTGCGGCGCTTGATGGCGGGGTCGTAGAAGGCGTTGAAGTTGTCGAAGCCGACGACCTCGTCGCCGCGGGCGAGCAGGGCCTCCGCGGTGTGGCTCCCGATGAAGCCCGCGGCGCCGGTGAGCAGCACCCTCACGGCGTCACCCGGTACGTGCCGTCGATGGCCTCGAAGAAGAGCCGCCGGAGCTCGTGGTGGCCGCGGTCGTTGGGGTGGATGCAGTCGCTGAACCACCCGGTGGCGTCGTCGCGGTCGTAGTACGTGTTGTCGGTGTGCATGAAGTTGTGGCCGTGCCCGTGGAAGTGGCCCAGCGCGTCGATGACGCCGAAGCCCATCTCGGTGCCGAGGGCGACGTAGCGGGCGCGCCAGGTGTTGAGGCCGGTGACGAAGGTCGGGAGCCGGAGGTTGAAGAAGCAGCCCTGGATGAAGCCCTCGCCATCGCTCGGGTCGTACACCGCCGCGACGTAGATCGACGTGCCGTCGGGGAAGTTCGCCGGGTCCTGGAGGAACTGCACTGTCTGCCGGATGTTACTGATCGCGCTGGTGAGGGTGCCGCCCTCGGGGTCGCCCGCCACGATCGCGAGCTGTAGGTCGTTTCCGCCGATGGTGATGACCACCACGGAATGACCACGCACGGGCAGCGAAAGCCGCGTGCGCAGCATCCCCGGCTGGTTGGCCC
>CAIOSS010000490.1 GCA_903860995.1 uncultured delta proteobacterium
GCGGAATTCCCGCATGATCCAGTCCTCGAGCCAGCCCACGGTGTCCGCGTCGAGGTGGTTGGTGGGCTCGTCGAGGATGGCGATGTCTGGCGCCGCGATGAGCAGCCGGGCGAGGGCCACCCGCCGCCGCTCGCCGCCCGACAGGTTGGCCACGACGTCGCCGGGTCGCGTGAGCCCGAGGCGGTCGAGGAAGGACTGGATGCGATGCCGCGGGTCCCACCCGCCGAGGTTCTCGATGACCGAGGCGAGCTCGGACTGCTCGTGGAGCAGCGCGTCACGGTCCGACGAGGCCTGCTCGATGAGCTGCGCGATCGCCTCGTAGCGCAGGGTGGCGTCGCGCCAGTGGGACAGGCCCGACTCCGCCGCCTCGAAGACGGTCATGGCCGGGTCGAGCTCGGGCTCCTGGGAGAGCAGCATGGTGCGCAGCCCGCGCCGCCGCGCGACGGTGCCGGCGTCGGGCGCCTCGAGGCCCGCCAGGATGCGGGCGAGGGTGCTCTTGCCCGAGCCGTTGGCGCCGATGAGCCCGACGCGCTCGCCGAGGTCGATGGTCAGCGAGACGTCCTTGAGGATGTGCGAGGAGCCCAGGCTGCGGGCGACGTGGTCTGCGGTCAGTGCGGTCACGAATTCAGTGTAGACCGTCCGGGATGGGTCCGGCGCCCGAACGTCACCGCTGGATAGTTGCCGCGTCGCCGCGCTCGGTGCCCACTATCCGCTCACAGATGCGTCGGATCGCGCTCGGCTCAGCGGCCACCGCGCTGGCAGCGTCGATGGCCTCGGCGCAGCCCGCACCGCGCCCGCGCGCCCCGACGGACCCGGCGCCCCTCGTGGAGGCGATGTCCCTCGGGGTCACGGACATGCTCGGCGCGCGGCTCACCCGCTTCGGCGACATGACCACCGAGGACTTCCTCGACGAGCGCTCGACGCCCGCCGAGGCGGAGGCCGGCGCGACCCCGTTGGGCACCGGCCAGGAGCTCCCGGCGCCCTGGACGGCGTGCTCGATGGAGGGGCCCGTGCGCCTCGTCGACCTCAACACCGGGACGATGATCCCGCTGCAGGTGGCGCTCGCGAGCCGCGGGGCGCGCTCGGTGGCGCTCGTCACGCTGGGGCGTCCGCTCCAGGGGCGGCAGGGCTTCTCTTTCCCGGCGTCGCGCTGGGTGGAGTGGGAGGGCGAGGTGCCCACGGTCTCCGACGCGCCGGGCTTCGCGCCCGACGCCTCGCTCGTGCTGCGCGAACACGACGCCGCGGTGCTCTCCTACGAGCGCGCGGAGCACGGCGTCGGGGGGAGCGCCGACCGCCCGATCGTGCTCACCCGCGTGGGACTCCATGGCCGAGTGCTGTTTCCTCCGCGGGCCATCGAGGGCACCCGGGCGATGGACATCGACGCGCCGCCGGTGAGCTGGTCGGGCGGCACCGCGGCGGTGTTCGGCGAGTCCGTCGCGACCGCCCCGGGCCTGGCCCCCGCGAGACGGGAGAGCGTGTGGTTCCTCGACGGCAGCGGGCGGCCGGTGCGGGCGCCGCTGGAGCTCACCCGCGAGGCGCGGGACGACGGTCGCGGCGAGCCCGTCGCCGGCCTGGCTGCGGTGAACGACGGCCTGGTCGCCGCGTGGACCGTCGCCGACGGCGCCGCGGCAGGCGTGTGGACCCGTGGTGGCATCACCCTGGAGAGCCCGCGGAATACACCGAACGGTATGCCCCGCCCGCCCTCGCGCGGCGTGCGGGTGCTGGCGGGCGAAGGGTACTGGGGCCCGGCGGTGTCTCCCTGGGGCGTGGCCGCGCGCC
>CAIOSS010000491.1 GCA_903860995.1 uncultured delta proteobacterium
CGTGATGACGCTCGTCCCCGCGGGGACCTGCGCGCGCTGGTCTTCGCGCAGCGGGCGCATCACGCCACGCACCACCACACCGCCCGATCCCGCGAGCACAGCCCCCTTGCGCATCGTCGCCGCGTCGAGCGAGAGGGACACCTCGGCATCGTGGGGCTGGCGCGTCCAGCGCAGCAGCGGAAGGCCGCCGCGCTCGACGGGCTCGGCAACACCGGCGGAGGTCTTCGGCGCAGACGCCTCGGGTACGTACGTCGCCCATCGCGCGGTCACGTGCAGCGTCGTCGCTTCCGGCGGCACGAGCACCGTCACGCCGAGCGACGACGGAAACACCGGCCGGCGCGCCGGGCCGTCGTCGTCTTCGCCCTCCTCGGCGCTGCTCGCGCCCGAGTTGATCTGCTCGCTCGCGGTCGGGTCCTCGAAGAGCTCGCTGGCTACGCCCGAGGGAACCAGGAAGCCGGTGAGGTACCAGTGCGTCGGTGGCACCTCCAGCACCTCTCCCGCGAGCGGCGCGTCGCGTGGGTCCAGAGGATCGGGGCCCACGAGGTCGAGGCGAAGCGCGTGGATCAACCGGTCGCGGACGGGCGCGGCGTGCATGGCGGGGCGCACGGTACCGCAGGAGGTGCCGGGCATTCGTCTGGATACCTTCTAAGGGGGACCACGGACGCTCGGCGTTACCGACGACACTCGCGCGGAACCACGGTAGGCTTCGGGCGCTGGACTCGCTGGAATTCAATCACTGGAAAGGCAGCATGCCGGTTTCGTGGAACGAGAAGCAGCGCTCCCGCGTCGAGGAAGCCTTCACCAAACATCCGCTGGCCGACCACGGCTGTGCTGACGCTGCTCGAGAGGTCATCGTCGTCGCCAGGGAGATCGACGGAGCAAGCCGTGGGCGAATCATCCGGCCGCGTCTTCTGGGCGCGAAGTGCGTGCTGCCCAGCTCGTTTACGCCGCGTCCGTACTGGACCCATCACGTGACCGTTGCCGTGACCGGGCACTGCGTCGATGGCCTCACCGGCTCGCCGGGCGAGCCCGCCGCAACGTACCTGACCCGGCACTTCCAGCGCCCCGATCTCCACGTCATCGAGGACGTCGACCTCGACCGGGACGACTTGTGAATCCCCTTCGGCGACAGATCGAGGCGCGCATCGACGAGGTACTCGATGGGCTCCTCCTCGCCCCGCAGATGAACGGCCCGCCCGACGGTGTCGAGCTCCAGGCGCTGCTCCTGCTCGAGCTCCGCGCGTTCGTCGCGAGGCCCGAGGCGGAGTCGAGGCACCCTCGGCGCGTCTTCGAGGCGTGGCTGCGGCTCGCCCGGGCGCGGTGCCCCGAGGTCGGCAACTCCCTGATGGCGATGGCGCTGACGCGGCTACGGTCCGCGGATGCCGAGGGGCAGTACAGCGAGCTCACGGCCGCCCTCGCGGACTTTCGCCGCGAGCTCATCGGCGAGCTCCCGCCCGACAACCCCTTCGCGACCTACGACCTCGCGCTCGCCGTGCGGATGAAGAAGGGCAAGGCGCTGCCCCCCGCGGCGAAGGTCGGGGCGCTCTACGGCCTCGTCGGCCAGGTCATGCGCTCGGTCGTGCGCCCCAAGGGCGGCGGCCGGGGCAAGCTCTCCCGTGACCATGAAGACGCCATCGCGATCCGACCAGCGGGTGGCTTCGAGATCGTGCCGGAGAACGGCGTCGGCGCGCAGATCGTCATGCCGTTCGCGTGGCCGACCAGCACGCAGGGGCAGCTGATCGCCAATGAGTCCGCGGAGGACACGGTGCGCCGGACCTTCGCGCGCTTCGTCGACGTCGCCGCGTGGGCCTCGGACGGCGTGGAGCCTGTCGAGAGCCTGATCCAGCAGGTGGTCTCGGAGGAGTCGACCCGCACCCGCATGGTGCTCGATGCGATGCGCCTCGTCCCGTCGGTCACCGGCGACATCGAGGCCCTGGAGCTCGGAGGGCGAGCGATCCAGCGCGAGCTTCCGGTGAAGCTCCGCGCGCAGGCGCAAGACCGCCTGCTCGGCGTGCTGCGACACCAACAGACGCCGATCGCGTTCAGCGCGACCGGAACGCTGCGCATGGTCGACCTCGACGAGGGGCGGGTGCGCCTGCGGATGGTTGAGGGCGAGAAGAAGTCGTCGATCGAGGTCTGGCTCAGCAGCGGCAGCGCGTTCGACGGGCTCAGCGCCATGCTCGGGCGCGACGTGGCCATCGAGGGGACCCGGTTCCCCGGGGAGCGACGCGCGCCCTTCGTGGTCGCGACCAGGGTGAACCTGATCGACAGCGCCGAGGACGCCGAGGACGCCGAGGACTGACAACGTCGGACGCCGCAGCGGGTGGACCGGCCTCTCGACGCCCTCGCGCTACGCGACGAACGGGACGGGGTGCGACACCGGTCGGTACTTCTCGCCCGGCCCCACGAAGACGATGAGTTCCGGCACGACCTCGTAGGGCTCGCCGACGAAGGCCCGCGCGCCCAGCGCCTCCGCCGCGTGCGCAACCGCCGCCAGGAACAGCAACTGGTGCTCCGTGTAGCCCTCGTGTTGCCCGGTCCCGGCCCATAGGAAATCCAACGGGGCAGCGTCGCTGGCGGGCATCCGCTCCAGGCGACCGATCACCCGAAGCACCCGCGCTCGCTCTACCCTCACCAGGAACTCTCCGGGATGCCCTGCATGCCGCC
>CAIOSS010000492.1 GCA_903860995.1 uncultured delta proteobacterium
ACGTAGTCGAAGCTCACCGCGGTGATCACCCCGTCGCCGTCGGTGTCGCCCGGCACCACCACGTCGCCGAGCAGCTGCACCCGCACCTCGCCGGGCACCACGGGGTCGGTCGGCATCACGCGGCGGCCCTCGATCTGGTTGATCCAGCGGCCGTCGAAGGTGACGTAGCGGCTCCAGCGCTCGGTGCGGCCGACGCTCATGAGGGCCGGGACGTTGGCGACGGTGATGGTCTCCTCGGTGACCGTGAGGGGGCGGGTCTCGCCGCGGAAGCGGGTCGCGGTGGGGCGGCCCATGGCGTCCAGCACGAGCTCCTCGCGGTACCAGTCGGTGATGTCGCCGCCCAGCTGGGTGAAGCCCCAGGCGACGCGGCCGTTGGTGCCCATCGCGGTGGCCGGGAGGAAGGTGAGCGCGATGCCCATCTGGTGGATGTCGCCGCCGCCGAGGGTCTGGGTGTCGAGGCCGATCTGGTAGAAGAGCGCGGGGATGGTGAGCGGGAGGTGCCCGTCGGCCGCGAGCAGGGTGCTGCCGTCGCGGGTGCGGCTGCCCTTCACGGCCCAGGCGTTGGAGCCGTAGCCCACGTCGGGGTCGCGCATGAGCCGCGCCTGGATCTCGCCGAGGTTGCTCGCGAGCCGGTCGAGCGCGGGCCGCGGCACGGCCATGCTGGCGGCGCCGGGGTGGACCTCCGGGCGCAGGTCGCGCGGCGGCGCGGCGGGGCGGCGGATGGCCATGGCCCCGGAGGCGGTCTCGAGGCCCCAGCCGTCGGCCGAGCGCGACGCGGCGGGCTGGCGCAGGGGGTTCCAGAGCTCGGGGAGCACGCCCGCGGCGCGGAGCGCGGAGAGGGCCTGGCCGGTGAAGTCGCCGGGGAGGTTGCGGGCGGCGCGGTCGCGGTTGACGTCGTCGGTCTCGAAGCCCGACTGGTAGAGGAAGGTGGTGTTCATCGCGGCGACGTCGCGCACGGTGAAGTTCTCGAGCAGGTCGGACGCGCGGCGCCGGCCGAGCAGCGGCGCGGCCAGGGTGTACTCGCTGGGCGAGAGCAGGGCGCCGTCCTGGGCCTGGGCGATGTAGGCGTTGATGCCGTCGGCGAAGCCCTGGAAGACCTCGCGCTGCTCGGGGCTCAGCAGCCGGAGGATGTTGTCGGTGACGAAGCCCATGCCGACGCCGAGGTTCTGCTGGTCGGTGCGCAGGGCGGCGTCGCCGAGGAGGGCGGCGAGGCGGCCGGTGCCGTAGCGCCGCGCGAGGTCGAGGAAGAAGAAGCGGTCGCGGGCGACGACGAAGCCGTGCGCGCGGGCGAGGTCGGCGCGGTTGCGCGCGTAGAGGTGGGGCACGTTGCCGGCGGTGCGGAGGATGTGCACCTCGCCGGTGAGCCCGGGGATGTCCCAGCGCTCGGTGACGGCGACGGTGGGGAAGGCGCTGGGCAGGCCGCTGTCGTTGGCGTCGGAGGGCCCCGGCGCGTCGCCGAGGTCGCTGGTGGCGTCGATCGCGGGCGCGTCGCCGCCCGCGTCCGCAGGCGGCGTCGGCGAGTCGGTGCACGAGAGGACCAGGGCAGGGCAGACCGCGAGGAGCCAGCGAAGCGTACGCATTGCCTGCATTGGTGGCGGGAAGGCGGTGACGCCGTCAAGGGCCGTCGCGCCCGGGGATGATGGGGCGGGCGCTCACTTCCCCGCGAGGTCGCGCAGCGCGACCCCGAAGGCCCGCTCGAAGAGCCCCGGCTCGTCGCGCAGGAAGCGGGCGCTGCGGTCCTGGTACAGCATACCGTCCCCCGAGGACTACTGCGAGTCGGTCGCCTTCGAGTATCACCGTCCCGGGCGCGTGTACTCCTGGCTGCTCGTCACGAGCACCGACGACCCGCTGCCGCCGCCCAGCTCTGGTGGCTGCGATCGCCGTCGCCGACTCCTTCGTCTGCTCGGCGCGCTGAACGAGGTACCTGGGCCCCGGCGCGGTCACGGCTCACCACCACTCCCAGTGCCAGGGCTCCGTGGGCACCGTCCGGCGGAAGCCGAAGCGCCGGGCGTTGCGCTCCAGCCAGCGGAGCACGCCGGGCGTGGAGGTGTTGAGGTCGAGCGCGTGGCCGCTCTGGTGGTTGGAGCGCCCCGGGACCGCCGCGAGGTTGCCCCGCCCCCGCCGGTACGCGCGGTAGAGCGCCTCCTGGTGGGCCATCGTCCGGAATCCGCTGGCGATGCGCAGCCTGACCCGGTCGCGCTGCGCGGCGTCGCGCATCCGGGTGAAGGCCGCCGCGGTGTGCACCTCGACCGGCTTGGCGTCGAGGCGCGTCACCACGATGCGCACCGCCCGGCCGTCGACGTAGCCCTGCGCAGCGCCCTCGGGCACGTTGTCCGAGGTGACCACCGCCCCGTCGCGCCGCCGAGGCCTCGCGCCCGTCGCCGCCGGCGGCGCCGCGGCGACCACCCCCGCCTCGGCCGCCGCCTCTTCGATCACCACCACCGCCCCCGCGTCCGAGGGGGCCTCGTCGAGGTCGTCCATGACCCCATCGCCCGCCGTCTCGGGGTTGGCCTCCTGGGAGAGCAGCGCCCCGCCCGCGTCCGGCGTCGCGGCCCCTGGCGCCGTCGCGACCGACGCTCGTCCGGCCTGCACCACGCCCACCGCGCTGCCGCCGAGCATTCCCCCGAGGCTCGCGCACAGGGCCGCGAGGGCCACGAGCCCGACGCGCGACCGTGGCGGCGGTGGCGGCAGGGACGGCGGATCGGGAAACGTCGTGGGGAGACCTTCGGTCATCGCTGGCGACGTGGGAGGCTAGCAGGGTCGCGCCGCCGCCCCCTCAACGATGTGCGCGGGCCGCGGTGTTCTCCCCGCGTCGGGCAGGGGGGGGTAGACATCCCCGGCTCGGGCCCGAAGTTCGAGAGCGCGGCCGTCGGGCGCTTGACCTGCGGCGTAGGAGTGCGGCACTCACGCCATCGGGCGTAGCGCTCGGCGGCAGCCATCGGATGGAGGGTTCTCCCAAGTGACGACGGACGGCGGACAGTCAACCGGATCGCAGACCGCCCGGGTGGTGAAGCGGTACAGCAACCGCAAGCTCTACGACACGGTCGAGAGCCGCTACGTCACGCTGCCGCAGATCGCGGAGTACGTCCGCCAGGGCGAAGACGTCCGGATCATCGACAACACGACGAAGGAAGACCTCACGCGGATGACGCTGGCGCAGATCCTCTACGAGGAGGAGCGCAAGCAGAGTCGCCTGCCCCTGGGGGCCTTGAAGGAGCTCTTGCACTCGTCGAGCGAGCGCATCCTGTCGGCGGTGCGCGACACCCCGATGGGCAAGCTCATCGCCCGCGGCGACGCCCCCCCGGCCGAGGCCGCGCCCCCCGACGAGTCCCCCGAGGCCGCGCCCCCGGCGGCCGCTGCCCCCGCCGCAGCCGCCCAGGCCGAGCCCGGGCGGGTGGAGAAGTTCGTCGAGCAGTCCCGCGAGGCCATCGACCAGTGGCAGCACCGGGTCGACCACCAGATGAAGTCGTTCTGGGAGGGCATCAACCCGATGGCCCAGATCGAGGCCCTCCAGGCGGAGGTGCGGCGGCTCAACCAGCGGGTCGAGGCCCTCGAGGCCGAGCGCCGCCAGGGTGATCCCTGAGCCTGATCCGGGCCGCTGAGGAATAGAACGCCCCCTTGCCAGGGTTCACCACCGTGCTTCTCTTGCCGCGCCAAGGAACATGATGGACCCCACGCAACGACGTAAGCTCTTCGAGGCCGAGGTGCTCCCGCACCTCGACGCCATGCATCGCACGGCCTCGCAGTTCACCCGAAGCCCCAGCGACGCCGACGACCTGGTCCAAGACGCGGTCATCAAGGCGTGGCGCTTCTTCGAGAGCTACGAGCGCGGCACCAACATCCGCGCGTGGCTGCTCAAGATCGTCACCAACGTCTTCTACTCGAAGCACCGCCGCAACACCCTGGAGGGCAACGTCCACGCGATGGCCACGGTCGACCCGATCTCCGACGGGTGGATCAGCGCCTCGTCGATGAACGCCCAGCGCGAGCCCGAGCGCGTGGCCGAGCGCCCGCTGCTCGAGCGATCGGTGGCCGAGGCGCTGAAAGACCTGCCGGAAGACTTCCGCCAGGTGCTGGTTCTGGTCGACGTGGAAGGGCTGACGTACCGCGAGGTCGCGGAGGCGATGCATTGCCCGATGGGCACGGTGATGTCCCGGCTCCACCGGGCGCGCCGTGCGGTGGCCCTGAAGCTGGGCATCGTGCCCGAGCAGTCCGGCGCCGACAACGAACAAGACGGGGCGAAGGTCGTGGAGATGAACAGCTTCCGCCGCCGCAAGGAGGCATAGACGGATGGCCGTGAGTTGCGAACAGGCGACGCGGTGGACCGACGCATGGATCGACGGGGAGCTCGACCCAAGCGCGGCGCTGCTCGTGGAAGATCACCTGGCCGGGTGCGCGTGCTGCCGGGCCGAGGCCGACATGATCCGGAAGCTGAAGCGCGGCCTCGGGGCGCTCCGCGAGGATTGTGCGCCGACGGCGCTGCGATTCCGCATCACGGCGGCCCTCGACGCGTGCGAGCGCGAGCAGGAGTCCGATCGCGCCGCGGTGGCGCGCAAGAAGCACGCGCGCAACTTCGCGCTGGCGGGCGCGGCCCTCGCGGGCGTGGTGCTCGCCAACGGCATCAAGCTGCGCACCGGGGCGCCGTCCGGTCCGATGACCACGGCGGGGATGCTGCCGGTGGTGGAAGACATCGCCGAGCGCCACGCGCGCGAGCTGCCGGTGGAGGTCACCAACAGCGACCCGGCGGCGGTCACCCAGTGGTTCCGCGGGAAGATGGACATCCCGGTGCGGCCGGTGATGTTCCGGGGAATGACGGCCCGGCTCGTGGGCGCGCGCATCTCCAACGTGCAGAACCAGATGGCCGCGGCGCTCACCTACGACGTCGACGGCCGACGCATGACGGTGTTCGTGTTCGACAACGCCCGCATGCCGCGCATCGCGGAGTCGACCGCGACGGTGCACGGCCGCCCGACCTACACCACCTCGGCGCACGGCTACACGGTGACCTTTACCGAGCAGCAGGGCATCGGGTACGCCATCGCCTCCGACCTGCCCCCGCAGGAGTGCGCCCGCATCGTGGCCCACGCCGAGATGCGCTGAGCGGGGCTCCGCGGCCGTCGCGGAGCGCGTCGAGCATCGACCGCACGGCGGCGCGCACGCCCCGACGCATCAGCACCGCTGAGGGGAGCATCAGGGCCGGAGTTCGCGCCGCCCGGATCGGTGGAGTAGGGTGCCGCCGCGATGTTCAGACATCATGGCCCGGGGCGCTCGCCGCAGGAGAACCGGGTCGTCGCCAGCTACCTCGCCCTCGTCGGCGGCTTCGTGAACTCCGCGGGCTTCGTGGTGATCGGAACCTTCACGTCCCACGTCACGGGCAACGTCGGGCGGCTCTCCAACGACCTCGCGGGGGCCCAGTTCGGCGCCGCCGCGACGGCGCTCACGATGCTGGTCGCGTTCTTCTCCGGCGCCCTCGTCGCGAGCATGGTGATCGAGAGCAATTTCTTCGGCCGCAACCCCGCGGGCTACGGCGTGGCGCTGCTCACCGAGGCCGTGCTTCTGCTGTTGTTCATGGGCGCGGCCACCCTCACGCCCGCGGCCCACCCGAGGCTCATGGACCTCGAGGCCGCGATCCTGTGCGCCTCGATGGGCATGCAGAACAGCCTGGTGACCCGGCTCTCCGGCGCGGTGGTCCGCACCACGCACCTCACCGGCGTCCTCACCGACCTGGGCATCGAGGCGGGGCGCTGGTTTCGCTGGTGGCGCGTGTCCCTGTCCGAGCGGGTGCGGGTGAAGCTCGCCTTCGGGGAGAACCCCCCGGAGCGCCCGTCGGTGCCCAAGGCCGAGCTGCTCGTCACCATCACCGTGTCCTTCGTAGCGGGCGCCATCGCCGGCGCGGGCCTCGGCGTCCGGCTGCGACACGTCGCGATGGTGCTCCCCGCGGTGGCCGTCGCCGCGCTCGGCGTCTACGCCCTGCTCCAGGACCGCGAGGCGGAATAATGGGGCGCAACCCGCGCCGCCGACGGGGCATCTAAGCGCACGATCGGCGTCTCCTAGGCGGGGCATCGCCGTGGAGACCGACCATGAACACCAGGAACCCATCGTTGCGTGTCGTCTCCCTCGCGCTGGCGCTCGCGGGCTGCTCGGACGACCCCGCGGCCACGCCAGCCCCCGACGCCGCGGTCGACGCGGCCGCCCCGGCGCCCCTCGTCAGCTGCGTCTACAACAACGCCTTCTCCATGGCCGCGGAGTGCCGCGAATACACCGACCCCCGGTGGACCGACGCCCTCATCGCCACCGACTGCACCACCGCCCGGGGCACCCTACGCCCCGGGGTCGCGTGCGCCTACCCCGAGGCGCTCGGCACCTGCGACATCCGCATCCCCAACGTGCGCACCACCCGACTGACCTTCCCCGGCGGCGAGGCCTCGCGCTGCGCCGCCACGCGCACCGGCTGCACCGTCTTCGCCCGTGGAACCTTCACCCCGAGCGCCCTCTGCGCGAGCGCGGTGGGCGACGGCGGCACCGCGCCCACGGACGCCCCGACGGCGGGCTTCCCGACGTACCAGCCCGCCGTGCGCGAGTGCCGCGCCCCGCGCGCCGGCGAGGCCCCGGGCGCCTCGGCCGGGGGTCAGGTGTGCACCTGGTCGGCCGTGTCGGGCGCCACCGAGGCGGGCCGACGCTACGACGACTACGCCTCGTGTGATCGTGTGCGCACGCAGCGGCCGTACTACCCGCGGCCCCCGGCGCCGGCGCGCGCCGCCCCCGACGCGCGCCTGCAGGACCCGACCTACGCCGCCGAGCTCGCGTGGGTCCGGGGCCAGGTCGATGCGAGCGCGTGCGTGTGCTGCCACGCCACCCGCACCTCCCCCGGCGGGCCGTCGAACTGGTACATCGA
Source organism: uncultured delta proteobacterium (assembly GCA_903860995.1). Lineage (GTDB taxonomy): Bacteria > Myxococcota_A > Polyangia > Polyangiales > SCUS01. The sequence goes on from CAIOSS010000492.1 coordinate 6,896, forward strand.
CGCGCCCGGCAACTGGATGGACAGCTTCTTCGACTCCGGGCTCGCGCTCGGCGCGGGCTGGGTCGACTCCGCCGCCCTCGGCGCCTATCCCGCCGAGCAGAACAACGGCTTCGCGCGCACCACGTCGGGGGTCCCGAGCACCGACCCCGCCCGCATGGC
>CAIOSS010000493.1 GCA_903860995.1 uncultured delta proteobacterium
GACCGACGCCGCCGTGCTGCCGCTCGCCAGCGAGACCGAAGCCCGCCAGGGCACCTGGGCGCCGTTGGCCGACGCGGCGCTGCGGAGCTGCGCGAGGGGAGAGGGCGCGGGCGGGAGGGTGATCGAGACCGCCGCGGTCGCACCCTCGCCGAGGAGGGCGCGCGGCGACGACGACCACGGAGCCACGAAGGACGAGCCGACGACCTCGTAGGAGCCCGCCCCGAGGGCGTCGATGGTCTGCGTGGCCGTACGGTCCCAGCGCAGGACGCGCTCGAAGGCGCCCCCCGGACCGCAGCGCACGAGCAGCCAGACCTCCGGGCTGCGCAGCGCCAGGCCCGGGTCGAGGCCGAGCGAGACCCTCAAGCGGCCGGTGCCCCCGGGGGCGCAGGGCGCGAGGGCGGCGAGGTCGGCGGTCCCGCCCGCCGCGTCTTCCACGGCGCCGGCGTCGGGGGACAGGGTCGACGCGTCGAGCGCGGGGGTCGGGTCGAGGTCGCTGGCGCCGCTTCCGCAGCCGACGGCAGCGAGGGAGAGGATCCACGGCGCGACGCGACGCGGTTGAAGGAAGTTCATGACGGCGAGGTATAGCAACGGCCGCGGCGATCGGTAACCCCGCGACGACGCAGGTCAGTCCGACGGCCGCGACGGCGGGGGCGCCGGCGGGGGGAGCACCCGCTCGCGGCTGACGTCGACCCGCAGCAGTTCGAGGTCGCGCACGCGCCAGGTCTCCCGCCGGATCTCCTGCCCGATGGGCTGGCCCGCGAGTCCACCGTGGAGCGGCCGCTGCTCGACGTAGAGGTCGCGCGGGAGGGGCAGCTCCTCGATGATGTCCCAGCGCCCCTGCGTCGCCGCGCCGGTCGCCTCGTCGAAGGATCCGAGCGCCACCCGCCCCGCGTACCACCGAAGCGCGCCGCCCGCGCCGAGCAGCGCCACCCGCAGCGTCCGCCCGCTGCCGTCGTCGCCGTCGTCGCTCGTCACCTCCGTCTCGACCGCGAACTCCCTCGCCTCGGCGGTGGTGAGCGCGACCCGCGCGACCTCGGCCACGCTGCGCACGCAGCGCCCGGGAAGCCCGCTGTCGACCACCGCGAGCCCCGCGGCGGGTGCCCACGCGCCTTGGCGCCCGACGAAGGCGATGAGCGCCACGTTGCCGCAGTCGGTGCGGACGAGGGCGAGCGCCGAGTCGCCCGCGCAGCCGAGCGGGGTCACCTCGCCCACCGCTTCGTCGGTCGCCGCCTCGCCCGTGAGCGTGCGCGCGCCCGCCGACGCGGCCTGTAGCGCCAGCCCGACGGCGCCGAGGGCCGCGGGCTCGGCGCGCAGCCGGGCGAGCGACGCCGGGAGGTCTGCGCACGAGGGCGGCGGCGCAGGGGCGGCGGGAATGGCGAGGGGCGACGACCGCGGCGCCGACGCGCAGCCCCCGGCCAGGAGCGCGAGCATCGCCAGGGCCCGCTTCACCAGCCAGACTCCCGCGCGCCGTCGGCCGCGCCCCAGGCCCAGGTCATCGTCTCGGTGTTGTTCGCGCGACCGGGGCGCCCGTGGCGGTCGAGCACGATCGCGCCGCCGGTGCCGCCCACCCGCACGGCCAGGGTCGCGAGGGCGGCGGCCACCGCGCGCTCGCAGCCCGCGACGTGGCTGTCCCTGCGCTCGGGCGCCACGCTCCCGGCGCCGCCGTGCACGATCACCGACGGGACCACCGCTCAGCCCCGGCGCAGGCGGGCGAGCGCCTCGGGGGAGGTGTTCTCCGCGGTGAGCTGCCGGGGCGCGAGCGACGACTCCGCGAGCACGCCGCCGGCGGTCTCCAGCCCGCGCACCAGCGCGGGGATGTCGTCCGCCGTGAGCTGCCCGAGCAGCACCCCGTCGGGCATGACCGCCGCCGTGATGCCGTGCTCGCAGTGGTCGATGCAGCTCGACGCCATGATCCGCACGCGGGCCCCCTGCCCCGCCGTGCGGCTCGCGCGCTTGAGTTCTTCGATCAACGCCTCGGACCCCTTGGCCGCGCAAGATCCGCGGGGGTTGTCGTCGGCTCGTCGGTTGCTGCAGACCCACAGGAAGCGTTCGCGGAAGGGCATCGGTGGTTTATACACACGACCGCGGCGGGTCCGCGATACTCCGCGCTCGCGATGCGCGTACGAGTGAAGGCCCGAGCGTCCCGCAGCCTCGCCACGGTCACCCCGAGCCGGCGCGAGCTCGCCCGCGCCTTCGTCGCCCTGGCCCTGCGCGCCGACGTCCCCACGCTCGCCGCCAGCTTCGCCTTCAGCGCCGTCTTCGCCGTCGGTCCGCTGCTCACGCTCGCCCTCACGGCGCTCTCGACCCTGCGCGACGACACCTTCCGCCGCGGCGTCGACACCGTCGCCCGCGCCATCGTGCCCAGCGTGTCGGCCCCCTTCCTCGACGCCATCGCCGACCAGCTCAAGCGCGCCAGCAACCCCCTGCTCCTCGCGGTCTCGCTCCTCGGGCTCGTCTGGACCCTCTCGTCCGCCTCCGACGCCATCGTGTCGGCGCTGGAGATCATCGGCCGCCGGGACCCCCGCGCCTGGTGGCGCCGCCGCCTCCGCGCGGTGTTCCTCGGCCTCGCCGTCGCGTTCGCCCTCGCCGTCGCCGCCGTCGCGGTCAGCCTCGGGCCGCGCTTCGCCGCCTTCCTCGGGCGCGTCTCGGGCCTGCCCCTCGGCGCCCTCGCGCCGCTCGCGTCACACTGGTTCCGCCTGCCGGTCGTGGCGGCCAGCTTTACCACCCTCTGTATGATCTACTACCGCCACGGCACCATCGACGCGCCCCCGCGCGGGCTCTCCCTGATCGGCGCCGTCTTCGGTGGCGTGCTCGCCACGCTGGCCTCCGCGGTGCTGAGCTTCTGGTTCACGCTCATCCCGCGGCTGGGCGGCGGGTACGGCGCGGCCACGGCCTTCTTCGCCGTGCTGCTCTGGCTCTACGTGCTGGGCCTCTCGGTGTGCCTCGGCGCGTGCCTCACCCACGTCGTGGGCTACGTCCCGCAGCACGGCCATGGCGCCTAAGGGCGCGCGCCAGCTCGGGTGGGCGCTCGCGGCGCTCTCCGCGGCCTGCCAGACGCCTCCCCCGCCGCGGCGGCGACCGCACGTCGAGCCGCCGGACGTCCCGGTGGTGGACGGCGGCACGCGGCGCTGCTTGCTGCGCTCGGACGCCCCCGGCGAGGTCTCCCGCGGCGCCGACCCGGGGCGCATCCGCGTCGCATGGAACGGCGAGCACTGGGCGGTGGTCTGGTCGGAGGTGATCGACGACGAGCCGGCGGTGTTCTTCGCGCGCGTCGACGCCGACGGGCACCGCCCCCGGCCCCCGCTCCGGGTGAGCGAGCGCCGCACCCACGCCAGCGCGCCCGCCGTGGTCTGGAACCGCACGGCCTGGTCGGTGTTCTTCACCGGGGGGCTGCGCGAGGTCGGGGACCTCTACCAGGCGCGGGTCACCAGCCGGGGGAGCGCCGTCGGCCGCCCCTGGCGCATGACCCGGGGCGATCGCCTCGACCTCGACCCGGCGGTCGCGACCAGCGGCACGGAGACCGGGCTCGTGTGGGCCGCACGAGAGGCCGACCAGCGCTGGAGCATCTACGGCGAGGTGCTCGACCGATGGGACCGACCGCGCTCGCCGCTCACGCTCATCCGAAACAGCTCGCTCGCGCTCGGCGCCGTCGAGCTCGGGTGGACGGGCCAGGAGTGGACCGCCGCGTACGTGACCGCGGGTCGCGAGGTGTTCGGCGTCGAGCTGGCGCGCCTCGACGCGGCGGGGCTGCTGCACGGCAGCGTCCGGCGCATGACCGACACCCGCATCGGCGACGTGAGCGCCGAGCAGCGCTTCGCCGTCGCCTGGAACGGCCAGCGCCACGGCCTCGCCTGGAGCGAGCTCCGCGACGGCCAACGGCAGCTGTTCTTCCGTTGGATCAGCCCGCGCGGCAACCCGCTGACCGAGCCGCAGCGGGTGGGCCGCGAGGGCGACGTGGCCGCGGCCCCGGCGCTGGTCTCGGTGGGCGACGGCACCCTGGTGCTGGCGTGGGAGTCCGAGCGCGACGGCGACCGGCGCGTGGCCGTGGCGCTGCTCGACGAGGAGGGCGTCCCCCAGCGGGAGCCCGTCACGCTCCGGGGGGTCGAGGGCGTCGCGACGCGCCCGGCGCTCGCGGTCTCAGCCGACGCGGTGGGCGTCGCGACCCGCTCCGACCGCGGGATCAGCTTTCACCGGGTCACCCTCGGCGCGTGCCGGCGCTGAGGTCGGGGCGAGCTCGCCGCGCGCCAGGGGGTGCGCGCCGTCGTAGACCTTCATGAGCTGGTCCATCGAGACCTGGGTGTACCGCTGCGTGGTCGACAGGCTCGCGTGCCCGAGAATCTCCTGGATCGCCCGCAGGTCGGCCCCGCCGTCCAGCAGGTGCGTCGCGCAGGCGTGCCGCAGCATGTGCGGGTGCACCGCGTGGGTCCCCGTCGCGAGGGCCCCGTACTCCTTCACGATGAGCTGCACCTGCCGCACGCCGATGCGCTTCCCGGCGCGGCCGATGAAGACCGCGTGC
>CAIOSS010000494.1 GCA_903860995.1 uncultured delta proteobacterium
GGCGCGCGGCAGCGGGGGTGAGGTCTGCGCGAGCTTCGACGCATGGCCGAAAACGCCGGGCTGTTTTTCCGGCCGTGCAGGTTCAGGCGAGGCCTAAACTTTCGATCTAACAGGGAAATTGCTTAACTTCGCAGCGGTAGGCTTGCCCCGCCCGCCCTCCAGGCGACGGTCAACGCCTATGGGGAGCCCTGCGAGGGCAGGAGATCGGGGCGGCGCAGGCCGTGGGTGTCGTGCGCGGCGCACCTGGCGCTCGACGTGCGCGACCACGGCAGCTACGCGACGGTGGAGCGGGTGGAGGCGGGGGCGGAGTGACAGGGAGTGACGGGTCGCTCAGCCGAGGGCCTTCTTGACGGCGTCGAGGTCGGGGAAGACGCCGGGGTTCTCGCCCACCCAGGCGTAGGTGATGACGCCGTCGGGGTTGACGACGAAGACGGCGCGCTCGGAGACGCCCTTCATGCCGAAGGCGAAGTCTTCGCGGTAGACGTCGTAGGCGCGGGTGACGGTCTTGTTGAAGTCGGAGAGGAAGGGGAAGTTCGCCTTGGACTCGGCGGCGAATTTCTGGAGCGTCCACGGGGTGTCGACGCTGATGGCGACGGGCTGGGCGTTGAGGGCCGCGTAGGCGCTGTAGTCCTCGGCGACGGTGCACATCTCCTTCGTGCACACGCTGGTGAAGGCGGCGGGGAAGAAGAGGATCACGACGTTCTTGCCGCGCAGGGAGGAGAGCGCGAGGGTCTCGCCGGGCTTGGAGGGGAGGGTGAAGTCAGGGGCCTGGGTTCCGACCTTGAGTGCCATGTAGCGATGCTCCTTCAGGGGGGTCTAGGGATGGATGTAGTGGGACGCGAGCGAGCGCTAGGATGCTCCAGCGGGGGGTCGGGGTGCCATCACCGCGCGGACTCGAACACCCGGAAGAGCCACCCGAGGGCGGGGAGCAGCAGCGCGAGGCGCGTGAAGCGCGGCCAGAGGAGCCCCAGATCGAAGGAGAGCGCGGTGCCCGAGACGGCGCCGATGGCCGCGAACACCCTGTGAAACGCGAGGGAGACCTCCATCCGCGCGCGGGCCGCGAGGAGCGGGTTCATGGCGTTGGGCGGACCGTAGGCGCGGCCCCGGGGGAAGACCCTGCCCGCGGGGGGACATTACCGGGAGGGGTAAAGATGGGCCGCGGGCGCTTGCCAAGGGCCCCCATGAGCGTCTAGAAGGCGCGGCGAAAGGGACCGAAACGCCAATGGCAACCGAACTGACTCTTGCGATGATCAAGCCCGACGCCGTGGAGAAGAACCTCGCGGGGGCGATCCTGGCCCACATCGAGAAGGCGGGCTTCAAGGTGCGCGGCGCGAAGCGCATCCACCTCACCAAGGCGCAGGCCGAGGGCTTCTACGCGGAGCACAGCGCGCGCGGCTTCTTCGGCGAGCTGACGACCTTCATGTCGCGCGGCCCGGTGTTCATCCTCGCGCTCGAGGCCGACGGGGCCATCGCGAAGTGGCGCGAGGTCATGGGCGCCACCGACCCGGCGCAGGCCGCCGACGGCACCATCCGCAAGCTCTTCGGCGCCAGCAAGGGCGAGAACGCCACGCACGGCTCGGACTCCCCGGAGAGCGCGGCCCGGGAGATCGGCTACTACTTCGCCGGCTGCGAGCTGCTCTGACCGACGCGTAACCGCAGCGCCCGCGCGGGCGTAGCCTGCGCCACCATGAGCAAGGCCTATGTGGTGGTGGGCAACGGCGTCGCGGGCGCCTCGGCGGCCCTCGCGATCCGCGCGCGCGACGCGGACGCTTCCGTCACCCTCGTGTCCGACGAGGGCGACTACTTCTTCTCCCGCACCGCCCTCATGTACGCCTTCATGGACCGCCTGCCCCGGCGCGCCATGGAGCCCTACGAGCGCCACACCTGGCGCGAGAAGGGCATCGGGCTCGTGCGCGGGCGGGTCACCGACCTCGACGCCGGGGCCCACACGCTCACCCTCGACGACGGCCGCGCGCTCCCCTACGACCGGCTGCTGATCGCGACGGGCTCGCGCGCGCGACGCCTCGCGGCGCCGGGCATCACCGACGACCTCGCGGGCCTGGTGCACTTCGTCACCCTGCAAGACCTCGACGCCTGCGAGCGCTACACGCCCACGACGAAGCGCGCGGTGGTGGTGGGCGGCGGGCTCATCGGCATCGAGCTCGTGGAGTGCCTGCGCTTCCACGGGGTGGCGGTAACCTTCCTGGTGCGCGAGCCCTGGTACTGGCCCGCGGCGCTGAGCCGCGAGGAGGGGGACATGGCCGCGCGGGAGATGCGGCGCCACGGGGTCGACGTGCGCGAGGGGGCGGCGCTGGCCTCGGTGGCGCGCGACGCGGCGGGGCGTGTGTCGGCGGTGACGACGACCACGGGCGAGACCCTCGCGTGCGAGCTGCTGGGCGTGTGCATCGGGGTCGAGGCGCAGGTGGAGTGGCTGAGGGGCGTGGCGACGCCTCCCGCGCTGGGGCGCGGCGTGAAGGTGGACGCGACGCTGCGCACGAGCCTCGACGACGTGTGGGCGGCGGGCGACTGCGCCGAGCTGCCCGACGGTCGGGTGGAGTCGATCTGGTACAGCGCGAAGCGCCAGGGGGCGCTCGCGGGCGAGAACATGAGCGGGCGGCCGAGGGGCTACGCGCCGCCGGTGTTCTTCAACAGCGCGAAGCTCTTCGAGCTGGAGTACACGACCGTGGGGGCGCTCGACGAGGTGGCCGACGGCGCCGAGAGCCTGTACGCGACGCACCCGACGCGGCCGCTGTCGTGGCGCATCGTGCACGCGGGCGACAGGGTGCTCGGCTTCAACGCGCTGGGCTCGCGCTGGGACCACACCGTGCTGACCCGCTGGATCGAGGAGGAGCGCCCGGTGGCGTGGGTGCGCGAGCACCTGGCGCGGGCGCAGTTCGACGTGGAGCTCGGGCGGGCGCCGCTGGGGGAGATGCGCGCGCGGCCGCTGCCCATCGAGCGCCGCGGCGGGGGGAAGTAGCTTCAGCCGACGAAGCCGCGGAAGGCGCGGAGGTACTCCACGAAGCCGGGCGAGGCGCCCTCCTCGACGAGCGTGGCGGGGGCCACCGGGGCGCGGTGCAGGCTCGCGGGGTCGGGCTTCGCGGGCCAGTCGTGGTTGGCGATGGCGGAGCGACCGAGGGCCACCGCGTCGGCCCCGAGGGCGAGCTGGGCCTCGGCCTCGGCGTGGGTCCAGATGGAGCCCGCGACGACCAGCTTGATGGCGGGGCCGACGACCTCGCGGAAGAGGGCGGTGGGGTGCGATTCGGGGCGCTTGGTGGTGTGCAGCGCCGAGCGCCAGAGCGAGAGGTGCAGCACCTCGGCGCCGTCCTCGACGAGCCAGCACGCGACCTGGAGGCTCTCGTCGAGGTCGACGCCGCGGGTCTGGCCGAAGTCCTCGGGGGACATCCGCACCGCGAGCACCAGGGAGGGGGCCGCGGCCTTCACGGCGCGGGTCACCTCGCGGATGAGCCGCGCGCGGTGCTCCAGCGATCCGCCCCACCCGTCCTCGCGACGGTTGTAGGCCGCGCTCAAGAACTGCGACAGCAGGTACCCGTGGGCGCCGTGCAGCTCGACGCTGTCGAAGCCCGCCTGCGCGCAGCGGGCCGCCGCGCGGGCGAAGTCGCCGATGATCCGCGCGATGTCCTCCTCGGTGCCCTCGCGGCTGGCGTTGCCCTGCTCGTCGGTGTGCGGCGACGGGCTCCACGGCACCACGCCGCTGACGGCCTGCGAGGCCCGCAGCCCGCCGTGGAAGAGCTGGGCGCTCGCGAGGGCTCCGCCCTGGTGGAGGCGCGCGGCGAGGCGGGTGAGCCCGTCGCTCATGGCGTCGTCGTGCACGCCGAGCTCGCCGTCCCAGGCCTTGCCGTCCTGGGAGACGTACGCGGCGCAGGTCTCGACGAGGCCGAAGCCCCCGTCGGCGCGGGCCGCGAGGAAGCGGAGCTCAGGCTCGGCGAGGGTGCCGTCGGGGTGGCTCTGCTTGTTGGTGAGCGGCGCGAGCCAGACGCGGTTGCGGGCGACGACGCCGGGGCGCAGGACGAGCGGCGAGAGCAGTGTGCTGGTCATGGGGTGGGTGACCGGCGCGGTAGCACGTTGTGCCGGCGGAGTTGAAGGGGCGGCGTGGGCGTAAGGGCTCTCCCATGAACTGGCTGGGCTGAGCGTGCGTCCAGGCCGAGTCGACCTGCGAGCGCGCCCGGAGCGAGCGACC
>CAIOSS010000495.1 GCA_903860995.1 uncultured delta proteobacterium
CAGCACCGCCACGACGCGGGGGAAGTCCCCGGCGAGCCGGGTGCGGGCCTCGTAGGCGGAGATGCCCTGCCGGGCGCCGAGGGCCGCCGCGGCGCTGTCGAGCGAGGCGGGCGCGCGCACGAGCGTCACCATGAACATCCCGCGAGCGTAGCAGCGGGGACTACCGCACGCGGCGCCGCCGCAGGAGCTGCGTCGTAGAGGTCCATGCCCGACATGGCGGGCATCATCAGGTCGGACCGCACCACGTCGAAGTCCCGGCCCGAGACCAGCAGGAGGTGGGCCCCCATCACACGCGGCTGCGATCGCACGCCCGAGGGGCCCGCGCTCACCGGTCGCGCAGGCCCAGCCCTGCTTCCAGCTACGGGATGAGCTCCGCGAGCGCCGCCCGGAGGCCCTCCGGCAGCGGCGACGGTCGCCGCGTCTCACGCTCGACGAAGACGTGCACGAAGTGCCCGAACGCACAGAGCACGTCGGCGTCGGCCCGGAAGATCCCCACCTCGTAGCGCACGCTCGTCCGCCCGAGCTTCGCCACGCGCAGCCCCGCGTCCAGCTCCTCGGGGTAGCTCGCGGGCGCGACGTACCGACAGCCCGACTCCACGCACAGCCCGATCAACCCGCTCGTCGCGGGGTCGAGGCCCGCGCCGGTGAGCACCCGGTTGATGACCGTGTCGAAGTACGCGTAGTACACGACGTTGTTGACGTGCCCGTAGACGTCGTTGTCGGCCCAGCGCGTCTGGATGCGCTGGAAGCGCGCGTAGTCCGCCCGCAGCGGGAGCGCCTCCGCCCTCACCGCGGCCCCCGGGCGTCGAGCGCGTCGCGGAACACCCCCGCCAGCTCGTCGCGCGTGGCCCGCCGCGGGGCGTTGTCGAGCAGCCGCGCCTGCACGATGGTGCCGCCCACGAGCGCCTCCACGTCGGGCTCGGCGTAGCCGAGGGCGCGCAGGTCGACCGGCACCCGCGCCGCCCGCATCAGCCCCGTCAGCGCGGCGGAGAGCACCTCGCCCGCGTCGTCGGGCGACGCGCCCCGGAGCTCGGCGCCGAGCATCCCCGCGGCCGCGAGGTGACGCTCCGGCGCGGCGGGCGCGGTGTAGCGAAAGGCCGCGGGCGCGCCGGCCACCACGGAGACCCCGTGCGGCACCATCGGCTCGTGGGCGGGATAGCCCTCCATGTAGAAGTCTCGCACCAGCCCGGCGACCGCGTAGGCCATGGCGTGCGGCAGGTGCACCCCCGCGTTGCCGAAGGCCACGCCCGCGAGCGTGGCGGCCCACATCATCTGCTCGCGGGCCTCGGCGTCGGCCGCGTCGGCCACCGCCCGCGCGAGGAAGCGCCCCCCGAGGCGCAGCGCCTCGGCGCTGCCGAGGTCGCTCCAGGGGTTGGCCCCCTGGCTCATGGGGCGCAGGGCGGGCGACGCGCTGCGAGGGCGCGCGGTGTAGGGCCGCGCGGTGTACGACTCGATGGCGTGGCAGAGCACGTCGAAGCCGCTGGCGGCGACGACGGCGGCGGGCAGCGTGGCGGTGGCGTCGGGGTCGACCACGGCGCGGGCGGGGCGCAGCCAGCGCGACGCGATGCCCGTCTTGGCCTTGAGCGCGAGCACGTCGCAGACGGCGATGCCCGTGAGCTCGCTCCCGGTGCCGCTGGTGGTGGGGCACGCGACGTGGGGCGGCAGCGGGCCGGGCACCGGGCGCCCCTCGCCGACGGGCGCGTTGACGTAGGCGAGGAAGTCCGCGGGCCACGCGGCGTACAGGGCGGCGGCCTTGCAGGTGTCGATGACCGAACCCCCGCCGACGGAGACGTAGGCCTCGAAGCGCCCCTCGCGGGCGAAGCGCGCGGCGTCGAGGAAGGACGCGTCCGTCGGCTCGACCCGCGCGTCGGCGAAGACCTCCACGTCGACGCCCGCGGCGGCGAGCGAGCGGCGGGCGCGGTCGACGGCCTCGAGGCCCGCCACGACGCGGTCGGTGAAGAGGGCGACGCGCCGGGCGCCGAGGGCGCGCACGAGCTCGCCCACCTCGCGCAGCGCGCCGCGGCCGAAGGTGACCTCCGCGGCGCCGAGGGTGAAGAGTCCTTCGCCGCCGTCGTGGGGCAGGTACGCGTGGGCGCAGCTCATGGCCGCACTCTATGACGCCTCGGCGCTACAGCCCCAGGGTGCTGAAGTACTCGGCGTCGGCGCGGTCGTCGCGGTCGACGTCGTTGAGGCTGTGGTCGGCCGCGTCGCGCAGCGCGCAGCCCCGCGCGTCGCCCGCCCGGCACGCCCGGTCGTACAGCTCGAAGGCCCGCGCGCGGTTGGCCGCCACACCCCGTCCGCGCTGGTAGAGCGTGCCCAGGCGTCGGCAGCTCACGGCGCTGCCCTGGTCGCAGCCGCGCTGCATCGCTGCGATGGCCGG
>CAIOSS010000496.1 GCA_903860995.1 uncultured delta proteobacterium
ATGGACGACGCGCGGCGCACCGGGGCGCGCGAGGCGAAGCAGATCGAAGACCTCGCGAAGGAGGAGGCCGAGAAGCGGGCGAAGCGGGTGATCGGCATCGCGGTGCAGCGGTATGCGGGCGAGTACGCGGGCGAGCGCGCGGTGACGTCGGTGCACCTGCCGAGCGACGAGCTGAAGGGCCGCATCATCGGCCGCGAGGGTCGCAACATCCGCACCTTCCAGGAGGTCACCGGCTGCGACCTGGTGATCGACGACACGCCGGAGACCATCGTGGTGAGCAGCTTCGACCCGGTGCGCCGGGAGATGGCGCGGCTCACGCTGGAGCGGCTCATCCAGGACGGGCGCATCCACCCCTCGAAGATCGAGGAGTTCTTCCTGAAGTCGAAGGAGGAGGTCGAGCGCACCATCAAGGAGTCCGGCGAGCAGGCCGCGATGGAGCTCGGCATCGGGCGGCTGCACCCCGACCTCGCGAAGATCGTCGGGCAGCTGCGGTACCGGTACTCGTACGCGCAGAACATCCTCCGGCACTCGGTGGAGGTCGCGCACATGTGCGGGCTGCTGGCGCAGGAGATGGGCATCAACCCGAAGCTGGCCAAGCGCGCGGGGCTGCTGCACGACATCGGCAAGGCCGTGACCCACGAGGTGGAGGGCGGCCATGCGGTCATCGGGGGGCAGATGGCGCGCAAGGCAGGCGAGGACGAGATGGTGGTCAACGCCATCGCGGCGCACCACGACGACGAGCCGCCGCGCAGCGTGTTGGCGCACCTGACGGCCGCGGCGGACGCCATCAGCGGGGCGCGGCCGGGCGCGCGGCGCGAGATGCTCGAGGGCTACGTGCGGCGCCTCGAAGACCTCGAGCGCATCTGCGCGACCTTCAAGGGCGTGGAGCGGTCGTTCGCCATCCAGGCGGGGCGCGAGGTGCGGGTGCTGGTGGAGCCGAGCGAGGTCGACGACGCCGGGGCGCTCGCGCTCTCGCGGGACATCGCGCGCAGGATCGAGAGCGAGCTCGCGTACCCGGGCCAGGTGAAGGTCACCGTGGTGCGCGAGACCCGCGCGGTGGACTACGCCCGCTGAGCGCCCGCGGGCGGCCGCTCACTCCCCCTGCATCAGCCCGGTGACGCGGCCGTCGTCGTGCACCACCACACGCGCCGCGGCGGGCACCTTCGGCAGCCCCGGCATCGTCATGATCTCGCCCGTGAGGGCGACCACGAAGCCCGCGCCCGCGCTCAAGCGCACCTCCTTGACGGTGATGTTGAAGCCCCACGGGCGGCCCGGGCGGCTCGGGTCGTCGGTGAGCGACAGGTGGGTCTTGGCCATGCACACCGGCAGCTCGGCGCCGCCGAGGGCCGCGACGGCGTCGAGGTCCTTGAGGGCCGACGCGGTGAACACCACGTCGTCGGCGCCGTACACGGTGCGCGCGATCTTGCGGATCTTCTCCGCGGGCGGGTCGCCGAGCTCGTAGGTGTACCTGGCCACCGGGCGCTGCGCGTCCGAGCGGTCGAGCATCGAGGCCACCGCGTCGGCCAGCTCGAGCGCCCCTTCGCCGCCCTTCGCGAAGCCCTCGTGCCGCGCCACGGCGACCCCGTTGCGCGCCGCGAAGTCCTTGAGCACGGCCTGCTCGTCGTCGGTGTCGTTGGGAAACCCGTTGACCGCGACCACCGCGGGCAGGCCGTAGAAGCGCAGCGTCTCCAGGTGCTTCTCGAGGTGTTCGAGCCCGCGGGTGAGCGCGGCCGCGTTGGGCTCTCCCGCCTTCGACACGGGCACCCCGCCGTGCATCTTGAGCGCGCGGTGCGTGGCCACGAGCACCACGCCGTGCGGCCACATCCCCCCGACGCGGCACTTGATGTCGAGGAACTTCTCCGCCCCGAGGTCGAAGCCGAAGCCGGCCTCGGTGATGACGTCCTGTCCGTAGGCGAGGGCGAGCCGCGTCGCGAGGACGGAGTTGCACCCGTGGGCGATGTTGGCGAAGGGCCCGCCGTGCACCACCGCGGGCGTCCCCTCGCGGGTCTGCACCAGGTTCGGCATGAGGGCGTCGAGGAGCAGCGCGGTCATCGCCGCCGAGGCGCCGAGATCGCTCGCGCGCACGGGCTTGCCAGCGATGGTAGTGCCCACGACGATGCGCCCGAGGCGGGACTCGAGGTCCTTCACGGAGGTGGCGAGGCAGAGGATGGCCATCACCTCGCTGGCCGCGGTGATGTCGAAGGCCGTCTCGCGCATCGGGCCGTTGCCCTTGCCCATCGCGACCACGACGTGGCGCAGCGCGCGGTCGTTCATGTCGAGGGCGCGGCGCCAGCGCACCGAGCGCGGGTCGAGCTCGACCGGGTCGCGGAAGTGCAGCGCGTTGTCCGCGATGGCCGCGAGGAGGTTGTGCGCCGAAGTGATGGCGTGGATGTCCCCGGTGAAGTGCAGGTTGATGTCCGCGGAGGGCTCGAGCGTCGCGAGTCCGCCGCCCGTGCCGCCGCCCTTCATCCCGAAGACGGGGCCCAGCGAGGGCTCGCGCAGCGCGGCGACGGCGCGGCGGCCGCGCTTGCAGAGCCCCATCGCGAGGGCCACCGAGGTGGTGGTCTTCCCCTCGCCCGCGGGCGTCGGGTTGATCGCGGAGACCAGCACGAGGCGGCCCTGGGGAGAGCCTTCGCGGCGGGTGATCGCGTCGAGCGAGACCTTCGCGCGGTGGCGCCCCCAGGGGATCACGTCGTCGGCAGAGAGCCCGAGGTCGGCGGCAACGTCGTGAATGGGTCGTAGGGTGGTCGACATGGCGCGCGAGACTATATGCTCGCGCGATGAGTGACACCCCCGTCTCGATCCTCGGCGTCGTCGGCAGCCTCCGTGCGCAGTCGTGGAACCGCAAGCTCCTCGCCGCCGTCGCCCACCTCCTCCCGCCGGGCGCGACGCTCAGCACCTTCGACCTCGCGCCCATCCCCCTCTACAACGAAGACGTGCGCGAGCAGGGCTACCCCGACGCCGTCGCGGCCTTCCGCGCGGCCATCGCGCGGGCCGACGCGGTGCTCTTCGTGACCCCGGAGTACAACTACTCCGTCCCGGGCGTGCTCAAGAACGCCATCGACTGGGCCTCGCGCCCGCCGACGCCGCCCCTCGCGAAGAAGCCCGTCGCCACCCTCGGCGGGTCGCCCGGCAACCACGGCACCGTGCGCGCGCAGTCGCACCTGAAGGAGGTGTGCGTGGGCCTCGGGATGTACGTCGTCCCGAAGCCCGAGGTGTACGTCGCGAAGGTGAACGAGAAGTTCGACGCGGAGGGCAACCTCACCGACGAGGCCACGAAGAAGTTCGTGGGCGAGCTGCTCGCCAACCTGACGGACTTCGCCCGCACGGTGCGCGGGCGCTGACCCGCCTCGCTACCGTGCGTCGTGGCGCACGTACTCGAAGTCCACCGGGCGGCCCTTGATCCCCTGCTTCGGGGGGGCGATCCAGTGGGCCATCTTGCCGGGCTCGTAGACCGGCTTCGTCATCAGTGACAGCACGTACGCGCGGTCGGCCTCCGACGGGAGCCACTGCCCCGACTGCGCCTGCCAGGCCTCCTCGGTGATGAGCTCGCCCGCCGGGTTGAAGCGCATCCCCGCGTACAGGCCCACGTTGCGGTTGAAGCGCCGGCTCGGGATCTTCAGCTCGAAGTCCACGCCCTTCTCGGCGATGGCGCGGTTCCACTTGTCGACGCCGCGCTGGCAGTCGCCGACGTACTCGTCGCGGAGCACCTCGTTCATGGCCGAGCGCAGCGCGACGTCGCGCTCGACGAGGGCGCCGCCCTCGGGGGTCACCATGCGGTAGGTGCCGTGCAGGGCGACGTGGTCCTCGTGGCCGGCCTCCTTGGCGCGGCCCTTGAGGCCCGACGCGAAGAACGACGCCGCGTTGGACGACACCTCGCCGCCGAAGAGGTCGACCGACGAGCTGAACCAGAAGTTGAGGTACTTCTGGAGGGTCGGCAGGTCGATGCCGCCCTGCTTGCGCACGTCGCCGTTGGGGTCGAGCTTCGCGAGCTCGGCCGAGCGCTGCACCACCCGCAGGATGCCCGTCTCGCCCACGAACATGTGGTGCGCCTCCTCGGTGAGCATGAAGCGCGTGGTGCGCGAGAGCGGGTCGAAGGCGCTCTCGGCGAGGGCCAGCAGTTGGTACTTCCCGTCGCGGTCGGTGAAGAACGTGAACATGAAGAACGACAGCCACTCGGGGCACGGCTCGTTGAAGGTGCCGAGAATCCGGGGCTTGTCGGGGTCGCCGCTGCGGCGCTCGAGCAGGCCCTCGGCCTCCTCGCGGCCGTCGCGGCCGAAGTGCGAGTGCAGCAGGTACACCATCGCCCAGAGGTGCCGGCCCTCCTCGACGTTGACCTGGAAGAGGTTGCGCAGGTCGTAGAGGCTCGGGCAGGTCTGCCCCAGGAGCCGCTGCTGCTCCACCGAGGCGGGCTCGGTGTCGCCCTGGGTCACGATGAGCCGACGCAGGGTGTTGCGGTGCTCGCCGGGCACCTGCTGCCACGCGGGCTTGCCCATCTCGTCGCCGAAGCCGATGGTGCGGTCGGCCACCGGGTCGGCCAGGAAGATGCCCCAGCGGTACTCGGGCATCCGTACGTAGTCGAAGTTGGCCCAGCCCTCGTGGTCGACGCTGATGGCCGTGCGCAGGAACACGTCGTCCTGCTGGAAGCCCTCCGGGCCCATGGCCCCCCACCACTTGATGAAGTTGGGCTGCCACTCCTCCAGCGCGCGCTGGAGCTTCTTGTCCGACGAGAGATCGACGTTGTTGGGGATGCGCGTGTCGTTGACGACGGATGACATCGGGTGACCTGCTTCCGGGGGAGTTCTTACGTGCGTCGGTAATCGAACACCGGGCGTCCGGGCTGCCCGTACATCGTGAGGGCGCCCGCCGCGCCGACGGCGTTGGGGCGCTGGAAGATCCAGTTCTGCCAGGCGCTCAGGCGCCCGAAGATCTTCGTCTCCATGGTCTCCGGGCCGGCGAAGCGCAGGTTGGCCTCCATGCCCGTCATGGCGTCGGGCGACAGGCTCGTGCGCTCCTCGATGGCCACGCGCACCTCGTCGTCCCAGTCCATCTCGTCGGGGGTGAAGGTCACCAGGCCGGCCTTGAGCGCGTCGCCCGCGTCCATGAGCCCCGCCTCGTCCTTCAGCCGCGTGACCACCGACGGGTCGTAGAGGAAGCGCGACTCCAGCCGCGTGAGCCCGTTGCTCATCGGGAAGGCCCCGAAGTTCACCACCGAGAGCGCCACGTGCGTGCTCGCCGCGTCGATCATGAACACCCGGTCGGCCGCGAGCGCGAGCTCGAGCATCGAGCCCGCGAAGCAGCTCGCCGGCTCGACGAGCGCGAAGAGGCTCCGCGCCGTCAGGTCGAGGCGCTTGAGCACCCGCTTCTGCAGCAGCAGCACCTCGCGCGCGAGCCACTCGGACCTCGCCCGCTCCACCAGGCTCCGGTCGAAGGCGCGCACGGCCTCGATGTCGCCGACGGTGTGCAGCACCACGAGGCCCACCGTGGGGTGGTTGAAGCGCAGGTCGAGCAGCGCGTCGTCGAGCTCGCGCCACGCCTCCACGCTCCAGTGCTCGGCCGTGAGCGCGGCGCGCGGGTCGCCCTCGGGGCCCCGCATCGTGAGCTCGGCCACCCGGCGCCCGCGATCGACCTGCAGCAGCACGTGCTTGTACGCGCTCACGTCCCCCGTGCGCGTCACGCTCACCGGCGGCAGCGCGAGCCCCTCGCCCGTCGCGCTGCGCGGCGAGCGGGCGACCATCGCCTCGACGCGCGCCTTGAGGGCCGCCTCGAACTTGGACCGCGACGCCGACTCGTCGACCAGGCGCCAGTCGACCGCCCGCTTGCCGCGCACCCCCTCGGCCAGCGTCGAGAACACGTCCGCGAGGTCGCGCCGCACCTTGCGCTTATCGGTGACCCGGGTGAGCCCGCCCGTGCCGGGCAGCACCGCCAGCAGCGGCGCCTCCGGGAGGCTCACCGCCGTGCTGCCGTCGTCCTGCAGCAGGATCTCGTCGCAGGCCAGCGCGAGCTCGTACCCGCCGCCCGACGCGGTGCCGTTGACCGCGCAGAGCACAGGGACGCCCGACAGCGCGGAGAGCTCTTCGAGGTAGAGCCGCGTCTCGTTGGTGTACTTGCAGAAGTTCACCTTGAAGGTGTGGGTCGAGCTGCCGAGCATGTAGATGTTGGCGCCCGAGCAGAAGATGCGGTCTTTCGCGCTGGTGACGACGAGCGCGCGCACCTCGGGGTGCTCGAAGCGCACCCGCGAGATGGCGTCGGCCAGCTCGATGTCGACCCCGAGGTCGTAGCTGTTGAGCTTCATGGGATAGCCGGGCCGCAGCCCGCCGTCCTCCTGCACGTCCATCGCGAGGCGCGCCACGCGGCCGCCGTAGGTCGCGGGAAAATCGAGCTTCCAGTGACGGTACCGCGAGGGGTGCGTCTCGAAGCGGATCGGGGCGTCGTCGTGCGTGGGGTCTGCCATGGCGATGAGCGGAAGCTAGCCGACCCGCGTCAGGGTCGACAAGGGCTATAGTGCCGGTTGGCGCCAGGGAAAGACTGCAATATAGTGCGGTCGATGACCGAACGACGACCGCTGCTGGAGGCCCTCGGGGCGGTGGTGCGCGGGCGTCGGCAGGCCGGGGGGATGACCGTGCGCGCCCTGGCGGGGCGCTCGGGGGTGAGCGAGCGCTTCCTGGCGCAGCTG
>CAIOSS010000497.1 GCA_903860995.1 uncultured delta proteobacterium
GAGGGGCCCGGAGAATGCGCTGCGCAGCGCGGCGGCGCTGAAGGCGGAGGCGATGTGCCGCGCGATCTGCACCGGGCCGTGCTTGCCCTCGCCGCGGTAGAGCGGGCCGTAGAAGTTGGCGCCGTAGCCCGCGAGCGCGTTGCCGAAGCCGTAGCGGCGAAACTCCGTGGGCTCGTCGCCGTAGACCACCTGGCGGCCTTGGAGCAGCAGCGAGGGGACGTCGCGGGTGGTCGGGGCGCGCCCCTCGGCGACCTGCTCGGCGAGCCGCCCGACGAGGGCGAGCGGGTCGCCCTCGAGCTTCAGGTACTTCGCGACGAAGTCGACCGAGCCGCCGCCGGTGGGCATGTAGATGGCGGCCTCGGCGGCGCGCGCCGCGCCGAAGAAGCGGACGGCCTCGTTGATCATCCAGTGGAGGGCGCCGTCGCCGCCGTCGGCGATCCAGTAGCGGCGACCCTCGGCCGCGAAGGTCTTGAGGGCGGGGATGATCGCGTCGACGGAGGGCGTCTCGATGACGCGGCCGCGCTTGCCGAGCACCTTCTCGAAGCGCGCGACGCGCCCTCGGCGGTTGCGGTTCTTGCGCGAGTTGGGGTTGATGATGAGGCCGATCATGGGCTCGGGTCTTCGCTCGGGGGTGGGGTGACGAGCAGCGTCGGGCTGGGCGAGGGGAGCACGACCGCGTTGGTCGCCGGGGTCCACACCCCGTCGGGCAGGGCGGGCGCCCGCCCGAGCGGGCCGTCGGCGATGCTGAACTCGATGCGACGGTTGCGGGCGCGGGTGACCTCGTCGTGCGCGCGGTCGAGCGGCGCGGTGTCGCCGAAGCCCACGGACTCGAGGCGCGCGGCCGAGACGCCCCGCTCGACGAGGAAGGCCACCACGCTCTGCGCGCGGCGCAGGGAGAGCGAGAAGCCCTCGCGGCGCGTGCCGCGGTCGTCGGCGTGGCCCTCGACCCGCAGACGGCGGATCTCCGGGTGCGCAACGAGCAAGTCGCCGAGCGCCGTGAGGATCGGGTTGAACAGCGGCGGCACCTGCCAGCGCCCGACGGCGAAGTACACGCGCTGCCGGAGGCGGATGGAGTTGCCGTCCCACTCGATGCGCTCGCGCGACCCGGGCAGCTCGTCGGGGCAGCCGTCTTCTTCTTCGTAGCCGTTGACGGTCTCCCCAGCGCGGGGACACCGGTCTTCGGAGTCCGGGAGGCCGTCACTGTCGTCGTCGAGGTCGGGGCATCCATCCTCGTCCTCGAAGCCGTCGTGGTCTTCGACCACCTGCGGGCACTGGTCGAGGGAGTCGGGCACGCCGTCGTAGTCGCCGTCGGGCTCATTGCCGAGGCCGATGACCACGAGGCGCCCGCGGCGGACCGTCGGCGTGGGGAAGGGCCGGACGAAGACGCTCACGCCGAGGGAGAGGTAGTGCGCGTCGCCGTCGTCCATTCCCAGCAGGTTGTCGGGCTGGACGATGTGCGAGTACCGGATCACCGGGCCCAGATAGAAGTAGCGCGAGAGCTGGAACTCCCACCCGAAGCCGAAGTCGAACGCGAAGCGCTGGTTGAAGCCCGAGGTCGCCAGCCCGGCGTTGAAGTCGAGGAACATCCTCCCCTCGGGGCGCACCGTGCGGGGCTCGAAGCGCACCCCGGCCATGAAGTTGGTGTTCAGCGAGGTGGGGAGGGTGCGCGACGGGAAGATGCCCTCCAGCGCCGAGACCTGGAGCGACACCGGGTCGACGATGGTGAGGCCGACGAAGGCCCGCGCGAAGAAGCCCGTGGAGTAGTTTTCGTTCGCCGTCGAGCCGACGAGGGCCGCGACGGTGCCTTCGCCCCGCAGCGAAAGGCGCCGCCCGAAGGGGTAGGCCTGCGCGCCGTTGGAGCGCGCCACGAGGCCCACCACCGCGAGCAGTGCGCCGACCAGGAGACGCGACCGACGAGCCGACACCGCTGCGTTGTATCACCGAAATCACCGACCGGCCGACGAACGGCGAAACCGCGATGATATAGACGGTTGATGCGCACCCGGCGTGCTCTCGGATTCACCCTCGGCTGCCTCCTCACCCGCTGCGCCGTCGAGCCGGCCGAACCGACCTACCTGAGGTCCCCCGAGGAGGTCATCGGCGACGCGGGCCCCGAGGAGGTCGCCGCCGCGCTCGATGCTGGCGGTGCCCGCGACGCCGGGGTGTCCCTCGACCGCGCGGCGCCCGACGTGCCGCGCGAGGCCGCGGTGGTCGACGTCGGCGCGCGGGACACCGGCGTCCGCGACACGGGGCCGATCGACGTGGGCACCCGGGACGTCCGCACGTCCGATGTGGGGGCCCCGACGGACGTCGGCCCGCTCCCGGGCGAGGGCCCCGCGTTGCCCGGATGGGATGCCGCGACCGTGGCCCACGTCCGCGAGGTGCGGGCGCTCGGCGCGGCGATGGGCAACCGGCTGTCGGTGTTCGCCAAGATCGGCGATTCGATCACCGAGTCGGGGAGCTTCCTCAGCGACGTGGGCTTCGGCTGGGGCTCCGTCGGCGCCTACACGGCGCTGTCGCCCGCGATCCAGCAGTTCCGCGCGACAGCGCTGCCCTCGCAGGACGGCCAGGCCCGCAACTCCTTCAACCGGGCGAGCGTGTGCGCCACGGCGGGGTGGACCACCGACGACGCGCTCGCCGGCGGCAGCAGCTCACCCCTCCGCCGCGAGCTCGCCGCGCTCCGCCCCGCGTGGGCGATCGTGATGTACGGCACCAACGACATCGACCGGGGCACCGTCGAGCGCTTCCGGGTCAACCTCAACGCCATCGTCGACATCGCCGAGGCCGGCGGAACCGTGGCGGTCCTCAGCACGATCCCGGACCGCAACGACGGCGCCGGGCCCGCCGCGGCCGCGCTCCGCTTCAATGAGGCCATCCGCGCGATCACGGCGACCCGGCACCTCCCGCTCCTCGACTACTGGGCGGCGCTCCAGGCGCTGCCCTCCCGTGGGGTCTCGACCGATCGCATCCACCCGTCGGTGTACGTGACCGGCGGCAGCACCGAGCCGGCGTACTTCACCGCCGCGGGTCTACAGTACGGGTACAACGTGCGCAACCTCACGGCGATCCAGATGCTGGACCGGCTGCGTACGCTGCCTTGAGGGGGATGTAGAGGGGGGAGCGGACGGGGGGCGCTCCGCGGGGCGACCAAAGGGTCCCACGGAGCGCGTGCGGGTGGGGCGATCAGGTCGGGGGAATCACGCCGACGGTGAGGAGGTAGTTCGCCACCATCGTGTTGAAGCCCTCGATGCAGACCGTGTAGGTGCCGGCCGGGAGGTTGCGGACGTCTGCCGAAATCGCCGGGGTGAGCGTCCCGCAGAGGCCGCGACCGTCATCCACGCCGTCGATCTCCATGCCCGCGGGGTTGTAGACCGTGATGACCGGGTCGGGGCCAGGGTCCGGGCAGGACGGGGTCGCCGGGAGGTTGCTCTCCGCGTAGATGCCGCCGCCCATCGGGACGGTCACGCGGAAGCAGTCGGTGTCCGTGCTGGACGCCATGCCCGAGTAGACCGCGCTGGCCGTCATCGGGGCCTGCGCCATCATCGGGGTGTTGTTGGGCTCCGTCTCGGGGGTGCCCATCGTGCAGGTGCCGGCGCTCGCCGTGGTGGGGCGACACGCGGTGCCCATCGCGCAGAGCTCGGCGTTCGAGGCCGGGACGCACGCGGCGCCCGCCGCGACGGCCGTGCGGCAGCGCGAGGTGCTGGAGGTGGCCGAGCCGCTGCAGACGAGCGCGCCGTCGCAGGCC
>CAIOSS010000498.1 GCA_903860995.1 uncultured delta proteobacterium
CGCAAGGGTCGCAAGGGTCGCAAGGGTCGCAAGAGAGCGATGGTCCTCGGGCGGGTGAGCCGACCCAACCGATCACCTCGTGTCGGAGTCCGGCACCGCTCCGGACCGTCTCGCGAGCCCGGTGCGCCGGCGGAACTCCTCCTTGCGACCCTTGCGACCCTTGCGGTTCTTCTTCCCCCGACGCTCGCGCAGCCCCCCCAACGAACGCGGAGGCACCTCGCGTGGGAGGGCGCTCCCCTCGGAGGGCGAGGCCGGGGGTCGTAGGCGTGGGAGGACGCTCTGCTCACCCCACTACCGCACCCTCGCGCAGCCGGCTGCGCAGCACCGTCAACGTCGCGCCCGCGCCGCCCTCCGCGCCGTCGAGCGGGAACACCTCGCTCGCCCCGTGCTCGCGCGCGAAGGCGATCAGCGCGTGCATGTGCGCGAGGCCCCGCGCGGCGTCGGGTCGGGTCATCACGTCGAAGGACGGCTCCAGCAGCGCCCTCGGCAGGAACACCACGCACTTCGCCCGCGCGCGGCTCAGCGACACGTTGAGCCGGGGCAGCGAGTAGATGAACGCCGCCTCCTGCGCCGCCGTCTCGGCGTCGCTCACGCCGTAGCTCACCAGCACCGCCAGGGCCTCCTGGCCCTGCATCTTGTCCACCGTGTCGACGAAGGGGGGATGACGCCACGCGCGCCGCGCCGCCAGCGCCCGCCGGATCGCCCGGATCTGCGCGTGGTGCGGGCTCACGACGAACAAGCCCCGCCGCCAGAACGCCGTGTCCCCTTTGCTTCCCGCGCGGTACGGACGCCCCTTCACGGGGTTGTGCATCCGCGCGCGCAGCGCCACGGCCAGCGCCGCCACGAGCGACGCCTCGACGCGGTTCTCGACCGCCGCCCGAACGCCGTCCGACACGCACACCACCAGCGGGTACGCCGGGTCGAGCGCGTACTCCACCAGCGCGTCGCGCGCCGTCGCGGGCGCCCGCGTCGGCGCCGCCAGCACCAGGGCCTGCGCGCCGATCGCCGCGTCGGCCGGGCGGTACGAGCGCGAGTACAGCGTCTCCGCGGAGAAGCGCGAGAGCGTGGCGTTCATGCGCCAGTTCTCGACGAGCTGCCACGTGAAGGGCCGCGCAGGATCCTGCCGCGCGCGCAGGTACGCGAAGACCGAGTCGTGCACCGCGGGCAGGCCGTCGTCCGCCGCGGGGTAGCGGCCCTTGATGATGGGCGGGAGCTGCAGGTCGTCGCCCGCGAGCACCAGGCGCCCGGAGCCCGCCAGCGCGGCCGAGGCCAGCGCCAGCTCGCCGAGCTTCATCTGCGAGGCCTCGTCGATGATCAACAGCTCGAAGGGCTTCGCGCCGCCTTCGAGGAGCTTGCGCAGGCCGTGCACGGTCGAGCCCACCACCACCGCGGCGCGGTTGAGCGTGGTCGCGGTGTGCTGTGTGAGGAAGGGCAGCGAGGCCCCCTTCGGGCTCCGCGGCTCGCCGAACTTCACCACCCGCAGCGAGGGCGGCGCCTCGGCCGACTTCAGGTGCGCGGCGACGCCCGCGAGGAGGTTCTCGATGGCGGCGTGGGTGAAGGCCGCGACGACCACCCGGAGCGGGGCCCCGGTGGCGGCGCGGGCCCGCGCGAGGCGCAGGATGGCCTGGGCCAGGAAGTGGGTCTTGCCTGTACCGGGAGGTCCCCACACGAGGGTGAGCCGCCGCGCGACGAGGTGACCGAAGGCGGCGGCCTGGCTGGGCGTGAGGCCGGGCCGCGACGCCTCCCGCGCCACGGCGTCGAGGAAGTCCGCGGGCTCGGACACGGCCGCGGCGAAGTCTCGCGGCGAGCGCACCAGCGTCAGGAAGTCGCTCGCCGGGTCGGCGTCGAGCTCTTGAAGGCGCGCCACGATGCGGTCGGAGATGAAGTCCACGGTGCGCGGATGGAGCGCACGGCGCGCCCCGAGCCCGAGCTCCGCGAGGTGGACGCCGGGTCCGCCGCGGTGGAGCGTGAGCTCGGTGACCAGCCCGGTGAGCGGGTCGACGGTCTTGTCGACGAGGTTGCAGACCTCCACCTCGCCCCGCGGGGAGAAGAGGTCCCGGCGGCGGCGGTAGTCGTCGTAGGCCATCTGGGCCCGCTCGCCGGACTCGGTGTCGGGCGCGAGCAGGTGGCCCCAGAAGTCGTCGTCGTCGACCAGGGAGTCGTCGAGGGTGGAGCCCACCCGCCAGCGCCCGGCGCCGAGGTGTTCGAGGGGGATGCGGGTGCCGTCGCGCTCGCGCTCGGCCTGCGGTCGGGTGCGCGACCCGCGGCACTCGAGCGCGCCCACCAGGGACTCGTAGCGGGTGACGAAGGCCACGCGAGAGAGCTCGACGTGGGCGAGGTCGAAGCGCTGCGGGAAGCGGAACCTCGGCGGCCACGCGAAGAGCCGCTCGGCCACCGCGGCGCGCAGCCCGTCGACCACGTGGCCGACCGCGCGGAGGCGCGCCACGAGGCGGTCGTGCACCCAGGTGAGGGCCTCGGCGCGGCCGTCGTTCCAGGCCATGAAGAGGGCGTCGCTCTTGAGGGCGTTGGAGAGCTGGAAGTCGAAGAGCCCGTGGCGCTCATAGGTGAAGGCGTAGCGAGGGTCGGGCAGCGCCGCGAGCACGTCGGCGAGGTGGAAGGCCACCGGGGCGGGGAGCGCGACGAGCTCCCGCAGCACGCTGGTGAGCACCACCACGGGGAAGGGGACCTCGGTGCCGGGCTGCTCCTTCGCGTGCACCACGCCCTCGTTCTGGAAGTGGAAGAGCAGCTCCAGGGACTCGCGCTGCGTCGCCGGGTCGGCGAGGCCCTCGAAGAGCAGGTCGTGGAGGTGGGCGTCCTCGTAGGTGTCGAAGACGAAGGTCTGGAGGGACCTCTGCGATGCCTGGTCGGCGGTCGCGGCGTTGTGGCGGTGCACCACCAGCATCTCGGCGTGCAGCGCGCGGAGGAAGTCCTGGCGCACGCGGTCGCAGTCGTCCGGGCTCGCGGCGACGAAGACCGCGGCGCGGCTGCTCTGCGGGTACATCGCCCCGCCCCACAGGCGCAGGAAGCCCGCGGCGTACACGCGCCCGCCCAGCGGCTCGGTCTGGAGCGTCACCAGGAAGCGCACGTCCTCGCCCTTCGGCAGCCGGATGGACGACCCCCCGTGGGGCACCACCCGCTGCTGCACGAGGGCGTCGACGGCGTTGAGGAGCCGGTCGCGGCGCCCGCGGAGCGAGCCGCAGTCGTCGAGGGTGCGGCCCTCGGCGTCGTCGGCGAGGTGCTCCCCGAGGGCCTCGAGGGTGTGGATGGGCGCCCCGCCGGTCCAGCGGGCCTCGCGGAGGTGGGTGCGGCCGCCGACGGAGAGGTACGGGATCAGCGAGACCGAGCGGGTGGCGTCGGCCTCGGCGCGGCAGGGCTGGTAGAACTCGCACCACTCGCAGCGGTAGAAGAGGTGCCAGGCGACGTCCTCCTTCGGCGCGGAGAGCACGGCGGACACCCGATCGCGGAGGAACTCCTCCACCACGCCGACGGTGAGCGAGAGGGAGAAGCGCTCGGGGCACGGCTGCGCGAAGAGCCAGATGCCGGCCTCGTCGAGGTCGACGGGCACGGGGATCTTCGCGTGGGCGAGCACCTCGCGCAGGAGCAGCGCGTAGAGGGTCACCTGGATGCG
>CAIOSS010000499.1 GCA_903860995.1 uncultured delta proteobacterium
CGCGTAGAGGGTCACCTGGATGCGATGGCTGGCCTTGAGGGCGTCGCTGGCCTTGACGTCGATGACCCGGAGCCGGGCCGGGCCGCGCTCGTCGGCGGCCACGTACTCGATGAGGTCGGGCCGACAGGGGGCGAAGTCGACGAGGGCGGGGTCGAGCCCGTAGCGCGCGAGGAAGGACGGCGGCGCCGCGAGCGTGGGCTGGTAGAGCAGCTCGCCGGGCGCGAGCGCGCGGAGGGCCGCGAGGGTGGCGGGGACGTCGAAGGTGCGGTCGCGGAGGCTTGTCCCGCGGGCGGGTGCGACGACGGCGCGGCCGCGGAGCAGGGTGCCCACGACGCGCTCCTCCCAGCGGAAGCCGCCCTCGAAGACGGCCGCGGTGATGGGGTTGCGGTCGAGCGCGACGTCGGGCACGCCCTCGGCGGCGCGGCGGGCGCGCGGCGTGGCGTGGTGCCGGAGGTGCCGGTCGCACTCATGGAAGAAGTACCGCGCGACGCGGGAGGGGCTAAGATAGAAGCGGGACATCGGCTCTCCAGGGCTGTCGTTCCTCGCGGGGGGAGCGCCAGGAGGGAGCGACGTGTCCCCCACCCTGATCCCCCACCCACCCGATGCCCGCGGCAATCATCCGACGGGTCCCGGAGGGGTGTCCACCACAGGCGTTGGAGCGGTTCGCCAACGCTCGGGTACGCGTTCAGCGACCTCACCCCCCAGCCCCCTCTCCATGAATGGAGAGGGGGAGCAAAGAGCCAGAGTTCAAACGATTTCGTCCCACTCCGACCCCCTCTCCATTCATGGAGAGGGGGCTGGGGGTGAGGTCGCGCACCCAACTTGGTTGAGAACCGCTCTGACACCTACAGGGTGTCCATCGGGAGAGGTACGCAGCCGCTGCGCACGGAGCGCACCGGGTGCACGGCGCGACGGCGTGTCGGGCCCCGCGCCCCGCGAAGAGAGCCCCGCGGCCCCTTCGTTGCACCTGCGTGCGCGGATGACGGACACCGTGCGCGACACCCTCGCGCTCACGCCCGAGCAGCTTGGTCTTCATGGGGTGACGGTGCCCTTCGCGTCGACGGCGGAGGTGCCGCCGCTCGACGAGCCCACCGGTCAGCGCGACGCGCTCGATGCGCTGGCCTTCGGGCTGGAGGTGCGGGGCCCCGGCTTCGGCGTCTACGTGGCCGGGGAGAACGGCACCGGGCGCTCCACGGCGGTGCACGCGCTCCTGGGTCGCCTCGCGAGCGGGTGCCCGGCGCCGCGCGACTGGGTCTATGTGCACAACTTCGACGCGCCCGACCAGCCGACCGCCCTCGCGCTGCCACCCGGACAGGCGACGGACATCGCGCGCGCCGTCGACGCCTTCGTCCGCGACGCCGGGACCGCCATCCGACAGACCCTCGACAGCGAGGACCACGACCGCCGCCGGCGCGCCGCCCTCGACGCGTGCGCGGTCTCCCGACGCGCGGTCTTCGACGAGCTCGGGGCCTCCGCGAAGGAGCACGGGTTTCGCGTCGACGTGGCGCCGGGCCGGGTGACCTCCACGCCGCTGGTCGGCGGCGAGCCCATCACCGAAGACCTCTTCAAGACCATGAGCGACGAGGCCCGCGCCGACCTCGCGCAGCGCACCGAGCGCTTCGACTATCCCCTCGGCGCCGCGGTGCGCCGGCTCCGCGAGGTGGAGCGCGACGAGGAGGAGCGCCGGCGGGCCTTCGATCGCGACGCCGCCCGCGCCGCCGCCGAGGCCCTGCTGGTCGAGCCGCGCAAGCGCTACCCCGAGCTCCCCGCGCTGTTGACCCACCTCGCGCGCATCGCCGACGACCTGGCCTCACGCTTCGCCGCGCCCGCGCTCCCGGTCGAGGGCGAGGGCGACGGCGACGGCGACGGCGACGGCGAGGGCGAGGGCGAGGGCGACGGCGACGACGCGGGTCGGAGCGTGACCGTCGAGACCTTCGGCGGGCCCGACGCCAGCGACCGGGCGCGCTACCGGGTCAACGTGCTCATCGATCACGGCACGACGGGCGGCGCGCCGGTGGTCGTCGAGCGCCACCCCACGCCCGAGAACCTCGCGGGGCGCGTCGACTACCGCATGACGTCGAGCGGCCTCGTCGCGGACTTCCTCCAGATCCGCGCCGGCGCGCTGCACCGGGCCAACGGGGGGTTTCTCGTGCTGCGCGCCGCCGACCTGCTTCAGACCGAGTCGGCGTGGGACGTGCTCAAGCGCGCGCTGCTCGGCCCGGAGATCAGCCTGGAGGCGGGCGAGCAGGGCGCGATGCTCCCGGCCACCGCCCTGCGGCCCGCGCCGATTCCCCTCGACGTGAAGGTCGTGCTCATCGGCACCCAGGCGCTCTACCAGATGCTCTTCGCGCTCGACCCGGAGTTTCGCGAGCTCTTCAAGGTGAAGGTGGAGTTCGCGCCCGACGTGCCCTGGACCGACGAGGCCGGGCGCCTGTGCGCGGCCTTCCTGAGCGGCTGCGTGCGCGACCGCGGGCTGCGTCCCCTCGACGGCGGCGCCATCGCGCGCACCATCGAGCACGCCGCCCGCCTCGCCGGCGACCAGCGGCGCCTCTCCTCCCGCCTCGGCGAGCTCGCCGACCTGGCCACCGAGGCGAGCTTCTGGGCCGGCAAGGCCGACCGGGCGCTGGTCACCCGCGCCGACGTCGACCGGGCGCTGCACGCGCGGCGCGACCGCTCCGGGCTCCTGGAGCGGCGCATCCGGGAGCAGATGTCCCGCGGCACCATCCTGGTCGAGACCGCCGGGCAGCAGGTGGGCCAGGTCAACGGCCTCGCGGTGCTCGACGTGGGCGACAGCCGGTTTGCGCTGCCCGCGCGCATCACGGCGACGGTGTACCCCGGCCGCGGCACGCTCCTCAGCGTCGACGGCGCGGTGGAGCTGTCGGGCCCCCTCCACGACAAGGCCGTGCTCACCCTGCGCGGCTACCTGGCCCGCACCTACGGCCGGGGAGGGCCCCTGTGCCTCGCCGCCACCCTCGCCTTCGAGCAGTCCTACGACGCCATCGAAGGCGACTCGGCCTCGCTCGCCGAGCTGCTCGCGCTGCTCTCGGCCCTCGCCAACGTCCCGCTCGACCAGGGCGTGGCCGTCACCGGCGCGGTCGACCAGCGCGGACAGGTCGAGCCCGTGGGCGAGGTCACCCGCAAGGTCGAGGGGTACTTCGCCGCGTGCAGCGCCGCGGGCCTCACGGGAGCTCAGGGCGTGGTGGTCCCGGCCGCCAACCGGGCCCACCTCGTGCTTGACGAGGAGGTCGTCGAGGCCGTGCGCGCGGGGCGCTTCCACGTGTGGGCGGCGAGCACCGTCGACGAGGCCCTGGCGCTGCTCTGCGGCCGCGAGGTGGGCGTGCCGACGGCCGAGGGCGACTACCCCGACGGGAGCGTGCACGGACTCGCGGTGGCGCAGCTCCGGCGCTTCGGCAGCCAGCTCACCGCGCTGCGCGGCGGAGCGCCCTGAGAAGGTCAGCACAAACCTGCTGCGCCCCCCGATCCAGCGGTCGGCCGCGCTCGAAATACCCGCCATGCGTCGAAGCTCGCGCAGACCTCACCCCCGCTGCCGCGCGCCCCTCTCCATGAATGGCGAGGGGCTCCTGGAAGGGCTGCGTTTCACGATGAGCTGTCAGGTGATCGCAGCTC
>CAIOSS010000500.1 GCA_903860995.1 uncultured delta proteobacterium
CATCCGCGACAGCGCCCCGTCGGCGTAGGCGTACTCCAGCGTCGCCGACGCGCTCGACCCGCGGCCCTCGATGGGCACGTAGCCCAGCGACAGGTACTCCCCCAGCGCCTCGCGCCGGCTCGGCGTCGCGAAGGCGCCCGCCCGCGCGATGCTCCACGCGCGCTCGACGTCGTAGTCGCGCACGCCGCGCAGCCAGGTGTCGGCCACCATCAGCGCGCCGCAGTCGCCGAGCATCCCGCCGGTCTCCCCGGTGCCGAGCGGCCAGCGCGGATAGAAGCCCAGCACCTCGCCCATCGCCATGATCGAGCGAACGAAGTCGCGCTGGTAGTCCGGGTACACCATCGTGAGCCACGGGTGCTCGGTGCGGTACGTGTCCCAGAGCGAGAGGTCGGTGTAGTACCGGAAGCCCTCCGCGCGCCGCACCATCTTGTCGACCCCGCGGTAGGCGCCGTCGGCGTCCGAGGCCAGCGTGGGCATCAGCAGCGTGTGGTACACGGCGCTGTAGAGCATCTTGAGCGCCCGCTCGCCGCGGGCCTCGACCTGCACCCGCGAGAGCAGCGACTCCCAGCTCGCGGTGGACTCCCGGCGCACCCGGTCGAAGTCCAGGTCGGCGGCCTCCGCGGCGAGGTTGGCGCGGGCGTGCGCGAGGTCCGTGAGCGACAGCCCGATGGCCACCGTCACCGTCGCGTCGGCGCCCGTGTCGACGGGCACGTAGGCCCCCACCGCCATACCCGACTGGGTATTCACCGCGGGGGTGAGCACCCCGTCGGACCAGGTTCCGGCGCGGGCCAGCGGGCGGGAGACGCGCGCCACCCAGTAGGCGTCCACGCCGCCGAAGCGGTTGGAGTAGCCGCCCGCGAAGCGCACCCGGCCGCGAAGCTCGCCCGCCGCCGCGTCGACCTCCACCTCGCCCTGCGTCACGCGCACGTCGGAGAGGGTGTGCCCGACGTCGAAGAGCAGGTGACCGTCGGCCCCGCGGGGGAAGGTCACCCGGTAGAGCGCGACGTGCTCCGTGGCGGTGATCTCCGTGACCGTCTCGCTCCCGTCGAAGGCCACCCGGTAGTAGCCCGCCGCGGCGGTCTCGCGCTCGTGGCGGAAGCGCTCCAGGCGCCCGCGCTGCCGGGTCTTCGCGGCGCTCATCCCGATGGTGGGCATGAACCCGAGGGCCCCGTGGTCGACGATGCCCGTGCCGTGCATGTGCAGCTGGCTGAAGCCCACGACGTGCGTGTCGGCGTAGGAGTACCCCGCGCAGTGGGAGAACACCGGCGCGTCGCCGCGGTCGTTGCTGGTGTCGGGCCCCGGGCGCGCCAGCCCGAAGGCCCGCTGCGGCCCGGGGAAGGCGCTGCCGGTGCCGAAGCCGAGGCCCCCGGTGCCGATGAGCGGGTCGACGTAGCGCACCAGCGGCGCCGTCGCACGCACCGGGTCGGGCGGCGGCGCGGGCACATCGACGGCGACGGGCACATCGACCGCGGGCGCGTCGGGGAGCGCGGCGTCGGCGGGCGTGGTCGACGCGTGCTCCGTGCAGGCGGCGAGGCAGAGCGCGAGCGCCAGGGTGCGGGCGGAGTTCATGGCGGCGGGGATGGTACCGCGGCCGAGCGGAGGCCACGATGCGCGGGCCGCGCGCCCCACCCACGCACAGTGGACTCTCCCGGGCCCGGACGTAGGGAGACGTCGTTTGACCGGCACCTGGAGCTCCCTCTAGTCGTAGAGGGAGTGAGAGCCCCATCCTCCACTGGCCCGCTCGTGCTCGCCGCGCTCGCC
>CAIOSS010000501.1 GCA_903860995.1 uncultured delta proteobacterium
CGCCGCTGACCATCACGGCCCTGGCGGCGGCGCTCGCGATGTAGCGGGCGACGCGCGGCCGATCGGGTGGGGTGGGGGAGTCAGGGAGCGCGGAGGTCGAGCGCGCCGAGGTAGTCGCGCTTGCCGAGGCCGACGCCGTTGTGACGGAGGATCGCGTAGGCCTGCGACAGGTGGAAGAAGAAGTTGGGCACGGCGTGCTGGTGGAAGTAGTCCGCGCCGGTCATGTACTTCCCCTCCCAGCGGGGCTGCGTGACGGTGCGGGTCGCGGCGCCCGCGAAGTCATCCGCCGTGAAGGTGTCGAGGTACGCGACGGTGGCGTGCACCCGGGCGGAGAGCTCGCCGAGGGTGCCCTCGTGGTCCTCGTTCTTGGGGGCCTCCTTGCCGGTGAGGCGCGACGCCGTGAGCATCGCGGTGTCGCAGGTGATCTGCACCTGCCGCGCGAACGCGAACTGGTCGGGCGCGAGGCGCAGCCCGAGGTACACGTTGGGGTCGAAGGACTTCTCCTTCGCGTGGTGGCTCGCCTTCTCGAACCAGTGGTCGAACTGGCCGAGCATCTTCTTCATCTGTTGGATCGTCTCGAAGTACATGGCCGACACCCTACTTCAGCTCATGGCGTCGCGGGCGGCGTTGGCGATGTCCTGGTCGGGGTGCTGCCCCAGCCGCGTGAGCAGGCCCTTGGCCTCGCGGGTGGTGTTGTGGTCGCGCAGCCCCCCGATGATGGCCCAGAGGGTCTCGGTGTCGGGGTTCTGGTTGAGCTTCTGCTGGTAGTACGCGATGAGCTGCTGCGGCGGCGAGATGCGGGCCATCCCGCGCAGGGCCTCGCGGCGCACCTCCGCCGACGGGTCGTTCTCCGCCGCGTGCTGGATGAGCGGCAGCAGCTGCGGGAAGCGCTCCATGTTGCAGAACTGGAACGCCATCGCGCGCCGCACGCTCTCCGAGGCGTCGCTGAGCAGCCGCTGGGCGATGCCCCAGATGCGCTGCGCGGCGGCCTCGGGCTGCCAGTGGATGTTCTCCGCGATCTCCTGGCGCACGCGCTCGTTGGGGTTGGTGACGTGCTTCTCGTACACCGCGAGGGTGAGCTCGCCGAGGCCGTGGTGGTGCGCGAGCGAGAGCGTCCCGATGCACGCGGCCTGCACCTCGGGCGACGGGTCGGTGTCGATCTGGTTGGCGACGCCGTACATCACCTGCTGGTCGTCGCGGAAGTCCCCGAAGGCCATGATGGCCGCGGCCCGCACCTGCGCGTCGGCGTCGCGGATCATCTCGATGAGCAGCTCGCGCTTGCCCTGGAAGCGCGACGCGGCGTGGAAGCGCAGGCTCTCCGCGGTGACCCGCCGGACGTGCGGGTCGGCGTAGGTGGCAAGCTGCTGCACCATCGCGAGGGCGCCCTCCTCGGCGAACTTGCACGCCGAGCGGACCACCTCGTCGAAGGTGTCCTGGTCGAGCCCGGGGATGTTGGCGACGGCGTAGAGCGACTGCAGGTGCTGCGGCTGCACGCGGTTGTCGACGAGGTTGGCCCAGGCCTGCAGCGCCTGGCGCCGCACCTCGACGCTGCCCGTGCGCATGTGGTGGGCGAGCAGGGGCTCGGCCTCCATGTACTGCCCCCCGTTGGAGTAGCACTCCAGGAAGAGGTCGTTCATGGCGCGGCAGAGCTGCGCGGGGTCGGGCGACTGGAGCCCCGGGAAGAGCGCGTAGATCTCCTGGAGGGGGATCGTGCGGTGCGCGTCGCGGTCGGCGTCGACGACCTTGAGGTCGACCTCGGCGGAGGGGTCCTTCACGCCGGGGATGTCGGCCACGGCCTGCACGCGGTAGGTGACGTTGTGCGCCGACGGGAGCGTGTCGTAGGGCAGCGTGATGCGGAAGGTGAACGCATGCGAGGAGCCAGGCATGAGGTCGATGCCCGCGGCGACGGTCTGCTCGCCGACCACGCGCGTCTGGATGTCCGGCAGGCCGCCCTGGTCGTTGGAGTGCACCGACACGTAGATCAGGTGCGCCTTGAGGGCGCTCAGCTTCATCGGCTTCTTGCCGCAGGTGAGCGTGATGGCCCCGCCGATGACGCCGCCGGACGAGCCGGTCGGTCGGTCGAGCGCGAGCGTGAGGTTGGTTCCACCACCAAACATCGAGTCGAGCAGTCCCATGCAATCTCCCCGGCGCCGAACCCTCTCCGCGGCCGCCAGACTCACCGTGACCCCGGTCCGGTGTCCAGTGGGGGGGAGCATGCCGCCATCAAATGCGAAAGCTTCCGGCTTGCAAAGCTGCAAGCGCGAGGGCCCTCCACCCGTGACAATTGCCGGTAATTCCATCGATCGTGCCTTGGCACGAACCCTGCGATATAGGTTCCCGAGCGGCGGCGCCGGCGTCCCCCCCCCCAAACGCCAACGGTGACCGCTGCTAAGTCTCTCTTCGGGGTTGATCGTCCAACGGTGGCGATCAACCCCGAAGGCCTTTGTGCACCTGCGACGCAGCAGGCCGCGCGCCTCGGTCGTCGCACTCGTCGGCCCTGCGCACCCTGCGCAAGCGCTGAGCGGCGGACGGAGGCCCCGGTGTCAGGTCTTGCCCGCGGCCTTGAGCCACGACGGGCGGGTGCTGCACCGGGTCCACCACGCGCTGACGGCGGGGCGCGCGGTGAAGAGGTCGCCCTGCCCGCAGGCCACGAGGTACTCGATGTACGGGAGGAAGACGATGTCCGCGAGGGTGAACTCCGTGCCCGCGAGGAAGGGCGTCTGCGCGAGCTGCCGCTCGACGACGGCGAGGGTGTGCTGCAGCGAGGTGCGGGCCGCGGTGACCACGGCCTGGTCGGGGGCCTGGCCGCGCATCGGGCCGAAGAAGAGCTGGTAGAGGATCTTCATCGCGTGGGGCGTGAAGTTGGCGCTCTCGACGCTGATCCACTGCTCGACGATGGCGCGGTGCTTCCCGTCGCCGGGGATGAGCCTCGGGCCGCCGAGCGCCTCGTCGAGGTACCGGCAGATGGCGCGCGACTCGTAGAGCGCGAAGCCGTCGTGGTCGATGGCCGGAACCTGCCCGAAGGGCTGCCGCGCCAGATGGGCCGGCTGCTTGTGCTCCCCCTTGGTGAAATCGACGACGCTGAACTCGAAGTCCGCGCCCTTCTCATCGAGGAGGCAGAGCACCTTCCGGGTGCAGGTGCTCATGGGGTTTCCGTAGACGGTCAACATGCGGCGGGATCCTTCGTCGATCGGACAATTGGCTGAGAGTGAAGCCGACCTGTGGTGCCGACAGCGCCCGATGGGTAGCACCCCCACCGCGCCGGCGGCGATGGGCGCGCGGCGGGTTTTCTCTCCCCGTCAGCGCATCCCGCGCAGGGTGGTCTCGCTCTCGATGCGCGTCGGCGCCGTGATCGCCGCCGCCTCGATGCGCGCCCGCGCCGCCGCGGGCACCGGGATCACCAGCTCCACGTTGCGGTCGAGCGCCGTCCCGACGTGCGAGGCCTCCCACCCGGAGACGTAGTCCATCACCGAGAGCCGGCGGAAGCGCCGCTCCATGCAGCTCTCCGCGGCGAAGTCGAGCATCGTTCCGAAGAGGGAGAGCGTCCCGTCGCCGTTGTCGACCACCTCCACGGCGCGCAGCTGGTTGGGCCAGTCGGCCAGCGATCCGCTCTGCACCTCCCAGTACCCGGGGTGCGCCGCGTCGGCGCCGCGCACCGCCCGCACCCGCACGTCGTGCTCGTGGCCGACCAGCCACGCGATGACGTTGGGGTACGACGCCACCCGCGCCTCGACCTCCGCCGCGCTCACCGCGTCGGGCTGCTCGGCGCCGAACTCTCCCTCGCGGCGGTCGATGGAGGTCGGCGCGTGGTGCGACGCCAGCAGCACCAGCACCCCGTCGGACTGCGCCCGCTCCAGCTCGGCGCGCAGCCAGCCGTCGAACACTGCGCGCCGCACCATGCCGGGAGAGCCCCCGGTGAGGTCGCTCGTGTCGAGCGCGATCACCCGTAGCAGCCCGGGCACCACGTCGCCGGTCCAGTGCGCGCCGGTCGCGACGTCGGGGGTCGCCGGGTAGCCGTGGCCCAGCGGGCCGGGCGTGGCCGGGCCCGCCCGCAGCGCGCGCACGATGTCCGCCCGGTCGAGCAGGCGGCGCGCGGGGTCGGGCGGGACGGCGCCGCGGCGGGGCGGGGCATACCACTCGGTGTAATCCCGGGTGCCGAAGGACGACACCGCGCCGACGGCGCTCGCGCGCTGCGCGGGGGTCGGCGCCGTGGTGCCCACCACCATCACGTCGTGGTTGCCCGGCACGAAGTACCAGGGCGCGGGGAAGGCCACGGCGTCGAAGGCGTCCTTCGGGTCGTTGCCGGGGCCCGGGACGGGGTCGTCGTCGGCGGCCGAGTCGACGTGCACGCCCGCCGCGCCGTCCATCAGCTGCATGAACCACCCGAGCTCGTTCTCCTGCGCGCTGTCGGCGCAGTCGCCCGCCACCACCCCGAACTGAAACGCCCGGCCGCCCCGGGTGACGTCCCGGAGCGTGCGGTTCATCGCGGTCATCGCGTGCGGGAGGTAGGCCTCCTGCGGGCGGATCGCGCCGGACAGCTGCGGCGAGTCGAGCGCCCCGTAGCGGGTGGGCGACTCGTCGTCCGCGAGCTGCGTGTCCGAGAGCGCCACGAACCACGCCAGCGAGCGCCGACCCGACGCGGGCGCGGTCGCAGGGCCGCCGAGGTCCATCCGCCGCTCGCGCGCCACCGCCGGGCCTCGCGCGTAGCGGTCGTACCCGAGCGCGCGGTAGGCCCGCTCGCCCGTCTCGAAGACCGGGTTCATCATCGACCGGGTGTCGGGCGTCATCACCCGCGTCGCCATCGGCAGCAGCGACCCGAGCAGCGTCGACGCCACCGCCGCGGGCTCACCCGCCCCCGCCGGCTCGGTCTCCTCACATCGCGGCAGCCGCAGTCCCCCGTGGGGATCGCCCGCGTCCTCCGGCGCCACTCCGCCGTCGACCA
The DNA here is from genome assembly GCA_903860995.1 of uncultured delta proteobacterium. Classification (GTDB taxonomy): domain Bacteria; phylum Myxococcota_A; class Polyangia; order Polyangiales; genus SCUS01. Next base: position 4,943 of record CAIOSS010000501.1, read on the forward strand.
CGTCCCCCGCGGGGGCGTCTGCCGCGATGTCCGCGGTTACGTCCGCCGGGCCCGCCTCGGTCACCGGCTCGCCCGGCTCGCGGCTACAGCCTGCGACCCCGATCAGCAACAGAACGCAACCACCGATGACACGCTTCATTCACACGAACGTAACGGAAGCCTCCACCAGTGGCCAACGCGCTCACGCCCCCGCGGGCTGCGCCCGATCACGCCCGCGGCACGCCCACGATGCTCTCCCGCCCCTCGACCAGCTCGGGCGGCTGCCCGTCCTCCAGGGCGAGCGCGTCGACCCGGCGCACCAGCAGCGCGTCGAGGCCGCGGGGCGCGAGCGCGTCGGGCCGCCCCGACACCCACCCGGTGAGGGCGTCGCGCACCAGCGGCGGCGCGGCGTCGTAGCGTCGCACGACCACCTCCGGGGCCTCGACCGCGTCGGCCACGGCGGCCAGCAGCTCGCCCGCCGCCGCGGCGTTC
>CAIOSS010000502.1 GCA_903860995.1 uncultured delta proteobacterium
GCAAGGAAGAGCGATGAAACCGCACTCCCCGTGCGGTGAATCGCTCTGACGCCGCATGGCGACGTGCCCCGCCGCGTTGCCGACGGGAGACATGGATCAACACCTCTTCAGCCCACGACGTCGAGCTTCGTCCCGCCGGACAGCCCCGCGAAGAAGTCGTTTCCCTTGTCATCGACCACGATGAAGGCCGGGAAGTCGACCACGTCGATCTTCCACACGGCCTCCATGCCCAGCTCCGGGTACTCCAGCACGTCGACCTTCTTGATGCAGTCCTGCGCGAGGCGCGCCGCCGGGCCGCCGATGGACCCGAGGTAGAACCCGCCGTGCCGCTTGCACGCCGCGGTGACCGCCGCCGAGCGGTTGCCCTTGGCGAGCATCACCATGCTCCCGCCGGCCGCCTGGAGCTGCTCGACATAGGAGTCCATGCGCCCCGCCGTGGTGGGACCAAACGAGCCCGACGCGTAGCCCGCGGGCGTCTTCGCGGGCCCGGCGTAGTACACGGCATACTGCTTCAGGTAATCGGGCAGCCCCTCGCCCCGGTCGAGCCGCTCCTTGAACTTCGCGTGCGCGATGTCGCGCGCCACGATGAGGGTGCCCGTGAGCGAGAGCCGGGTCTTGATGGGGTAGCGCGACAGCTCCGCGCGCACCTCGGCCATCGGGCGGTTGAGGTCGATGTTCACCACTGCGCCGCCGAGGTCTTGCGGGGTGGGCACCGGGAGGTAGTGCGCGGGGTCGTGCTCGAGCTGCTCGAGGAAGATCCCCTCGCGGGTGATCTTGCCGAGGCACTGCCGGTCGGCCGAGCACGAGACGGCGATGGCCACCGGGCACGAGGCCCCGTGGCGCGGGAGTCGAATGACCCGCACGTCGTGGCAGAAGTACTTGCCCCCGAACTGCGCGCCGACGCCGATGCGCTGGGTCATCGCGAGCACGTCGGCCTCCAGCGCGCGGTCGCGGAAGCCCCGGCCGAGCTTGTTGCCCTCGCCCGGGAGCTCGTCGAGGTAGCGCGCCGAGGCCAGCTTGGCGGTCTTGAGGGCGTACTCCGCGGAGGTGCCGCCGATGACGACGGCGAGGTGGTAGGGCGGGCACGCGGCGGTGCCGAGCGAGCGCACCTTCGCTTCCAGGAAGGCCATCAGGCTCTGCGGGTTGAGCAGGCTCTTGGTCTCTTGATAGAGGTAGCTCTTGTTGGCCGAGCCCCCGCCCTTGGCCATGAACAGGAAGTGATACTCATCGCCCTTCGTGGCGTAGAGCTCGATCTGCGCCGGCAGGTTGTTGCCGGTGTTGACCTCCTTGTACATGTCCAATGGGGCGAGCTGCGAGTAGCGCAGGTTGGTGGTGGCGTAGGTGTCGAACACCCCGCGCGCGAGGCTCTCCTCGTCGTCGCCTGTCGTGAGCACGTCCTGGCCGCGCTTGCCCACCACGATGGCGGTGCCGGTGTCCTGGCACATCGGGAGGATGCCCCCGGCGGCGATGTTGGCGTTCTTGAGCAGGTCGAGCGCGACGAAGCGGTCGTTGTCCGACGACTCCGGGTCGTCGAGGATCTTGCGGAGCTGCGCGAGGTGCCCCGGCCGCTGCTGGTGGGCGAGGTCGCGCATGGCCTGGGCGGCGTGGCGGGTGCGCCCGGGGGCCTCCTCGGTGACAAACGACCGGCCCGCGGCC
>CAIOSS010000503.1 GCA_903860995.1 uncultured delta proteobacterium
CCCCGTGCCCCCCCCGGTGACGAGCCGGATGCCGCGCGCCGTCACCGATGCGCCGCCCCACCCGCTGCCCCGGGGCGCGTGGCTCTGGTACCTTCCCGCCATGCGCGTGCCGTGGATCGCCCTCCCGTTCGGACTCCTGGCCGCCTGCGCCCCGGAGGAGCTCACCCAGTCCACGGGTGACTCTGGCGCCGCCACCCGGGTCGACGCGCGCGTCAGCGACCGCCCGGTCGTGCGCGATACGGGCGTCGCGCCGCGCGACACCGGGACGATCCCGACGCCGCGTGATGGGGGCGTGATCGTGCCGACGGACACCGGGGTGGCGCGGGAGAACTGCGCGACGCCCTTCGACGACAACGACGACGGCGTGGCCAACGAGAACTGCCCCTGCACGCCGGGCACCGAGCAGATGTGCTTCGAGCGCCCGGAGGACGCCTTCCGAGGCATGTGCCGCATGGGTCGCCAGCGCTGCGAGGGCACCGGGGAGTTCGGCATGTGGTCGGCCTGCGGCGGCTCGTGGCTGCCCCTCGCCGAGGCCATGAACCGCTGCGAGGTCGCGCAGGACCTCATGGGCATGACCGCGACGCGCGCGCCGGTGGACATCGTGCTCTTCGTCGACACCTCCGGGTCGATGACCGAAGAGACGATCGCCGTGAACGAGAACATGAACCGCCTCGCGTCCATCTTGGGCGCGAGCGGGCTCGACTACCATGTGATCATGGTTGCCCGCCGCGGCACCGCGCGCCTCCAGGTGTGCATCCCCGCGCCGCTCGGTGGCGCGGCCTGCGCCGACTCGCCCCGCCTGCGCCACATCAACCAGACGGTGAACAGCACCGACGGCCTGGCGCGGCTCATGTCCACGCAGCCGATGTGGCAGGACTTCACGCGCCCGGACGCGCTGAAGTTCTTCGTGGCCGTCACCGACGACGAGAGCCAGATCACCGCCGATGCCTTCAACGCCGCCGTGATCCTCTGGCCGGGCTTCGCGACCTACGTCTTCCACTCCATCGTGGGCTACGAGTCGCGCGCCGACTGCCCGACCCTCGCGCGCCGTGGGGGGGTGTACCTCACGCTCACCTCGCGCACCCGCGGCCTCGCCGCGCGGGTGTGCAGCACCGATTGGACCCCCATCTTCACGACCTTCGCGCGCGACATCACCAGCCGCGCCAACGCGTGGACCATCGACGCCGACGCCCGCCCGGACACCCTCGAGGTGTGGATCGTGGCGGCTGACGGCACCCGCACCCAGCTCACGACGGGCTGGAGCTACGACCCCACCGCGCGGCGGCTCACCATCGACCCCGCGCAGCTCCCACCAGCGGGCAGCCGCGTGGAGGTGCTCTACCGCACCCGGGCCTCCTCGCCGTAGCGGCCGCCGCGTCGCCTACGACGTCGGCCGCGACGGCGTGCGCGCGGCCACCGGCGCCCGGGACGGCGTGCGGGAGAGCCGCGCCCCCATCGGACGGGCGCTCACGCTCAGCGTGAAACGCCCGCTGCTGTCGCTGTCGTAGCCGTCGACGAACACGAACCAGGTGCCCGCGGCGAGGTCGAGGTCGACCCCGGCGTGGTGCGCGTCTTCGAGGTCGTCGTTGCAAGCCAGCTCGGACACCTCGTCGGCGCACTCGCGGCGCACATACAGCGCGACGTCGTAGTCGGCGGCGACGCGCAGCGAGACGTGCGAGGCCTGGTCCAGGCGCAGCGCGTACACCCGCTCGCCCGAGAGGGCCTGCCGCGCGCACGAGGCGTGGGCCCGGTCGACGAGCCCGTCGGTGCTGCCCTGCACGGTCGATCCGTCGACCAGGGCGGTGACCCTACGGCAGGCGTCGCCCGAGGACGGCACGGTCTGCGACGCCACGGGCGCAGCGACGAGCAACAGGGAGGCGAGGGCGATGAAGGTCGGGCGAAGCAAGTCGGACTCAGGTTGACGCGAAGCGGCGTGGTCAGCCAGCGATCGGGCGGAGAGTCCCCGCCCGAGGCCGCGGTGTCAACGAGCCGACGCGAACTCCAGCCGCGGGCGCTCGAGGAGGGCCCCGTGGCGCTCGACCACCCGGCGCGTGCTGACGGCCATCTCCAGCGCCCTCCGGCTGCCGACGATGACCACCAGCCGCCGGGCGCGGGTGATGGCGGTGTAGAGGAGCGCCCGGTTGAGCAGCACGAAGTGCGAGGTGTGCAGCCCGAGCACCACGGCGTCGTACTCCGAGCCCTGCGCTTTGTGGATGGTAGCCGCGTAGGCGAGCGTGAGGTTGTCGACCGCGTCATCGACATACCGCACCTCCCGGCCCTCCATGCGCACGGTGACGCCCTTGTCGTCGAGCTGCTCGATGAGGCCGACGTCGCCGTTGGACACGTCGAGGTCGTAGTCGTTGCGCAGCTGCATCACCTTGTCGCCGATGGCGAAGCCCCGGCGCCCGCGGACGCCCTCGGGGTTGAGCGCGGCCTGCAGCGCCTCGTTGAGCTTCTGCGCCCCGACGGGCCCGCGGTGCGTCGGCACCAGCACCTGAACCGCCCGCATCGGGTCGAGCCCGAAGGAGCGCGGGATGTGCCGCGCCACGGTCTCGACCAGCACCCGCGCGGCCTCCTCGCCGTCGTCGCGCTGCACCAGGAAGAGCTCCCCCGAAGGCGCGCGCGGCCCCCCCCCCTCGGCGGTGGGACCGCGCGGCGGCGAGCTCCGCGGCACCTCGCCCCGCAGGACCTCGTAGGCCCCCTGTACGATGGCGCTCTCGGCCGCCTGGCGGAACACCTCCGTCAGCCGCACCGAGGTCACCTCCGGGAGCTTGAGGAGGTCGGCGAGCACGGTGCCCGGCCCGACCGGGGGCAGCTGGTCGGCGTCGCCCACGAGCACCAGCCGCGCGCCCGCCCGCACCGCGGCCACGAGGTGCGACGCGAGCTGCACGTCGACCATCGAGGCCTCGTCGACCAGCACCAGGTCGGCGTCGAGGGGCGAGCTGCGATCGCGCGAGAAGCGCTGGATGCGGGGCGACCAGTCAAGCAGCCGGTGGATGGTCGACGCCGGGTGGTGCGTCGCCTCGGAGAGCCGCCGCGCCGCGCGCCCCGTCGGGGCCGCGAGGAGCACCTTGTGCCCGGCCGCCTGGTGGAGGCGCACCATCGCGAGCACGGTGGTGGTCTTACCCGTGCCGGGACCGCCGGTCATCACCACCACGCCCGCGGTCATGGTGGCCTCGACCGCCGCGCGCTGCCTGGCGTTGAGCCGGTCGAGGGCCTCGCGCACCTCGGGCACCGTGAGCGCCTCGCGCCGCACGGGCTTCAGCGGCCGACGCATCTGCGCGGCGAGGTCGTGCGCGAGGCGCACCTCGGCGTCGTAGAGCGGCGGCGGGTACACCAGCTGCTGATCGCGGATGACGGTGCGGTGCGCGGCGAGCTCGTGGAGGGCCGTGTGCACGGCCTCCGGGGGGATGGAGAAGCGGTCGGCGAGCACGGCGAGCTCGTCCGGCGGCAGCGCCGTGTGGCCGTCGTCGACGGCCTCCAGCAGCAGGAACAACACCGCGCCGGCGATGCGCCGCGGGTCGTCGGCGAGCACGCCCTGGGCCCGGGCGATGGCGTCCGCCGTGAGGAACCCGATGCCCTTCACCTCCTCGGCGAGCCGGTAGGGGTTCTCCCGCACCACGGCCGACGACTCCACCCCGAAGCGCTCCCAGATGCGCCGCGCGAGCCCGGTGCCCACGCCCAGCCCCGCGAGGAAGCTCCGCGTCTCGACCTCCGCGCGCCGCACCCGGAACACCTCCTGGATGCGCTGCGCCCGCCGGCCCCCGATGCCCTCGACCTCGCTCAGCCGCTCGGGGTGGTCGGCGATGACGTCGAGCGTCGAGGCCCCGAAGCGCTCGACGATGCGCTGCGCCAGCTTCGGGCCGATGTCCTTCACGAAGCCCGACCCCAGCAGCCGCGCGATGCCGTCGGCGCTCGTCGGCATCTCCGGGATCCACGTCTCGACCTTCAGCTGCGGGCCGTGCGCGGCGTGCCGCTCCCAGCGCCCCGTCAGCCGCAGCGACTCGCCCGGCGCCACGTCCCCGAGCGCGCCCACGATCACGGTCTCCTCGCCGTGCGTCTGCGTCAGCCGCAGCACCGAGTAGCGCTTGTCGTCGGTGCGGTACACCACCCCCTTCACCACCCCGCGCACCGTCACCACCCCGTCGGGGAGCCGGGCCGCGTGCGGGAGCAGGGGTGTGGGGTCGGTGCGCGTCGTCATGTGCGTCTCAAGCGCCCTGATTCTTGCCACATCCCGCGCCCGGCGGGTTCGCCGATGCGGTCATAACCTGTCCATTCCCTGGGGCGCGCTTGTGCCGACCCTGCCCGGGGCGATACTCGTTCGCATCCCCTTCATGCGTCTCTCCCTCTCGCTGTTTGCCTCCGTGGTCGCGCTCGCCGGGTGCGGCGACGACGTGCCCCTCAACAACACCCCCCGCGACGCAGGTGCCGTCGTCGTCGACGCGGGCGCCCCGACGGACGTTCCCGTGGCCGTGGTCGACAGCGGCCCGCCGGTGCTCGACAGCGGCTGCCCCACCCCGCAGCGCATCGCGGTCAGCGACACGCCCGCGGGCTTCCTCCCGCCCTCGACGGTGCGCTTCATCCGCGCCATCGACGGCGACACGGCCATCTTCAGCTTCGCCATCCAGGGCGAGACCACCGTGCGCTTCGAGTGGATCAACACCGAGGAGTCGCACGCGCCCGTCCGCTCGGAGAACACGGCCTTCGGCATCGCCACCGCGGCCACCGTCGCCCGCTACCTCGCCGCGGGGCGCGAGTTCGTGGTGGTGCGCCACGCCTCACCGCGCATGCCGACGATGCCCGACCTCGACACCTTCGGCCGCACCCTTGGGCTCGTCTTCGTCGACGGCGAGCTGCTCCAGCAGCGCATCGTCCGCGAGGGCTTGAGTCCCTACTACACCGACTTCGGCTGCGCCCCGGAGCCGTTGCACAGCGCGCTGCTGCTCTCCGAGGCCGAGGCCCGCGCCAACCGCCGCGGGCTCTGGGCGCCCGGTCACCCCACCAACTACGCCGAGGTGCTCAGCCGATGGATCACCGGCGGCACCCGCGCCTGCCGCCCCAACCCCTTCCGCAACCAGCCGTACTGCCCCTGAGTCTTCGCGCTCAGCGCGTGGTGTTGTCGCCCCCCGGCGACGAGGCCCCGTCGCGGGAGCGCACCCACCCCGCCGGGTCGTCCTCGTCGAGCTCCGGGTCGGCGCGCACCACGCTCACGCCCTCCTGCGGCAGCAGCTCTGGCGCGGTGCCGGGGTAGCGGCTCACCACCAGCCCCGCCGCGTCGGTGAGCGACAGCTCCGCCCCGGTGTCTCGCAGCCCCCGCCCGGCGAGGCTCGCGCGCACGACGACCATCCGCGCCCCCGCCTGCACGGCCGGGTCGTTGGCCCGCGCCACGCCCCGCGGGTCGAAGCTCGCCCCGACGATCACCGCCCTCCCCCTCCCCGGCACCGACGCGCCCGCGGGCAGCGCCGAGCGCGCCCCGCCCGACTCCAGCGCCCAGCCCTCCAGCGACACCGCCGCATCCTCTTCGTTTTGCACCTCGACGAACTCCTGCGCGCTCGTGCTGTGCGGCCGCGCCAGCACCTCCACGATGCGCACCCGCGGCGCCGCGTCGGGCGTACGCAACGCCCCTTCGCGCACGTCGCGCAGGCGTCCCCCCGGGTCCCACGCCTCGAGTCGCCACTGCACCTCGCTCGCGGGCGGGAGCCCCGTCACCCGCAGCCGGTGGGTGGTCCCGCGCGCCCCGACGGACACTGCCCGCCCGGCGCTGCTCGTCACCGCGAGGCGCGTCACCGCCAGGGTCGTCGTCGCCGCGCGCACCACCATCGCCCGGTCGCCCGGCTCGACGCACGCGCCGCCCATCAGCGCCTCGCCTGCGGCGCACACCACCCCGTCGACGAAGCGCACGGGCTCCACCATCGGCGTCGTCGCGAGCATCCGCCACGGGATGGCCTCCGCCGCGATCGCCCCGCGGGAGCTCAACGCCTCGACGCGCCAGCCGTAGGTCACGCCCGGGCGCATCGCCCGCGTCGGCGTCACGCGCAGCACCCGGGTCACGCCGTCGGGGGTGCGCTCATCAGCCTCGACGCGCGTCGCGACGATGCTCCCGTCGTCGCCCGCGAGGCCCACGCCGTCGGGCGAGAGCACCCGCACGGGGCGGTCGGCGCGGAGCCAGAGCACCGCGGCGTCAGCGTCGACGGTGTCGAGCACCGCGGGGCTGAGCACGGGCCCCGCGCGGGGGGCGTCGATGACCTGGAGCGCGACGCCGGTGGAGCGCACGCCGCCGTCGCCGTCGTCGGTGAGCGCGCGGCCCTCGACCGAGCGGGCGCGCTCGCTGAAGACGAGGGTGAGCGGGATGGACGGCGGGAGCACCTCGGCGGCGCGGAGGGTCCAACGAGCGGGATCGGCGGCGTCGCGCTGCACGCGCAGCGGGACACGGTTGGCGAGGCGCCCGATGGACACGACGCCGTCGCGCGCGTCGGTGACGAGCGCGGGCGTGAGGGCCTCGCGGAAGAGCATCACGGAGGAGGGCTCGGGGGGCGCCATCGCGCGGTCGAAGGAGACGCGGAGCTCGGGGACGCGTGGCACGGCGTCGAGGGAGGCGGCGTTCGCCTGGAGGGCGGTGAGCTGTGGGCTGTCAGCGGTGGTCGGGGCTTCGAGGTCGAGGCAGCCGGCGAGGGCGGGCGCGAGGAGGAGCGCGGGGTGGCGGTTCATGGGCGCTTGTCGGCGCCCGACGCGGGAGCGGTTGCCTACCAGCCCCAGGAGGGCGGGAGGTGGATGTTGCCGGGCAGGCCGCGGGTCTGGAGCAGGGCGGCGAGGTCCATGGAGACGGCCACGGTGACGTGGATGAGGAAGCCCGACCAGATGGAGCGGGTCTTGAGCGAGAGGGTGCCGAGCACGACGCCCGCGAGGATGGCCGCGAGCGCCTCCGCCCAGGGCTTGCCGAAGTGGATCATGCAGTACGGGACGACCATCGCGAGGATGACCGAGGAGCCCATGGCCTCGCGTCCCGCGAAGACCAGGAAGCCACGGAAGAAGAACTCCAGCGTGAGGAACTGCGTCGCGTAGAGCGCCTCCCACATGAAGAAGTCGCGCCACGAGCGGTTGGCCAGCCGGTAGAAGGGGTAGTAGTTCGCGAACTCGCCGGTCTGCGAGACGATCACCACCGCGACCAGCACGATGCCGAAGAAGAGCGCGTAGATCCACGCGTGGGCGAGGAAGCCGCGGAGGCGCAGGCCGTAGTCGCGGAAGCGCTCGCGCCGCCAGATCAACAGGATGATCGCGGGGACGACGAAGTACCCGAAGGTGCGCGTGAAGGACCAGTACGCGAGGCCCGCGAGCTCCTCGTAGCCCGCCGGGGCGGCCCAGCGCAGGGGCTTCAGCAGCTCGAGGTGGTGCGTGGCGGGGCCGCGCGGTCCGCCGCCCCAGTCGATGACCCACCCCCGGGTGAGCAGGAGGTTGAAGGTGACCCGGTCGCCGAAGTACTCCTGGAAGGTGAGCACCACCGCGGCGACGAGGTAGGCCACCATCGGGCGGTAGTCGTAGCCGAGGCCGAGCTCCTCGCGCCGGGCGCGCGCGGCGGTGGCCTCGCGGTCGACCTCGCGCCAGGTCTCCAGGAAGAAGCGCCGCGGGTGCAGCTCGGGGAGCCTCTTGCGCGCGAGCACCGCGACGATGATCACGTAGAGAATCGCCCCGAAGAGGAGGACCTTCACCGCGCCGCCCGGCTCACTCGCCCGCGGCCGCGCGCAGGCGCCGCACGCTCACGTCGCGGCCCAGCACCGCGATGACCTCGTAGAGCCCGGGC
>CAIOSS010000504.1 GCA_903860995.1 uncultured delta proteobacterium
GACACGACGTGCACGTCTCGCCGCCGTTGCAGCTTCCATCGCCGCAGGTCGCAGGGCAGTCGCCGCAGTCGCTCGTGCAACTCGTGCAGCTCTCGCCGCCGCCGCAGGTGCCGTCGCCGCAGGTGCCGGTGCAGTCGCCGCAGTCCTGGCGGCAGGACATGCAGGTCTCGCTGCCGCCGCATCGCGCGTCGCCGCACACGTCCGGCACGCCGAGGTCGGTCGGCGGCACGCCGAGGTCGGCCGGCGCCTTGCCGGTATCGACCGGCGTCACGCCGTCGTCGGCGGGCGGCGCCGCGCGGTCCATCGCGGCCGTGGCGTCGTCGGGGGCGCCCAGGTCGCCGGGAGGCAGCGCGGCGTCGCCGTCGATGGGGGTGGTGTTTCCGCCTCCGCCGCGCGCGCTGCAGCCAAGGGAGAGGGCGATCATGATGCCTGCCGTCAGCCGGCGAACGGATGGATGCATAAGTACTTCCTCAAGGGTTCGACGCCGCGTCGGAAGCTCAAAGGGTGGAGCGAGCTTCCCGGGCGGCCGAGGTGGTCGTAGCCGAGCCCCCTGCATTTGCAAAGCCACCGGAGGGCCCGGCGGGTCGTTGTCAGTCCAGCGGATGCGGCGCGTCGATGTCACGGGCGCATCGTCGCCGGGGCGGTCAGCGCCAGCGGATGACGCCGAGCACGTTGGAGAAGTCGTCGGTCCAGGGGCGGGAGCGCGCGTCGCGGTCGACCCGGCGCCAGCGCCGATCGGCGGCGAGGGCGCCGAGGTGTGCGGGCTCGCGGGCGAGCACCACCCAGGTGGTGGGGATGGGACCGTCGGGCGACGGGGCGGTGGCGCGGCCGAGGAGGGCCACCAGCCCCGCGTCGCGGGCGAGCGCGGCGACCACGCCGTCGAGCGCGACGTGGCGGTTGGTCACATGGAACGCGATCACCCCGCGGGGATCGGTGCGCGCGAGGTAGAGCGCGAGCGCCTCGCGGGTGACGAGGTGCGTGGGGATCGCGTCGGAGCTGAAGGCGTCGAGCACGAGCAGGCCGTGGCGGGCGCCTCGGTCGCGCGCGAGGGTGCGGCGGGCGTCGCCGGTGACGACGCTCCACGGGGCGCGGGCGTCGCGGAGCCAGGTGAAATGGCTGCGGGCGAGGCGGACGACCTCGGGGTCGAGCTCGTAGAAGGTCCAGCGCTGCGCGGGGCGCGCGTGCGCGAGGAGCATGCCCACGCCGAGGCCCACGACGCCCACCGAGCGACCGTCGAGGCCGGGGCCCAGCGCGGCCATCACCTGCCCGATGGGGCTCGCCGGGGCGTAGTACGCGACGGGCTCGCGGCGGCGCTTGGGCGAAAGGTACTGGAGCCCGTGGAGGGTGGTGCCGTGGAGGAATCGCCGGACGCCGCGGGCGTCGTCGACGCGCAGGACGCCGTAGAAGGTGCGTGATGCGTCGACCACCGCGCGGTCGAAGCGGCCCGCGGCGAGGATGGCGAGGAGCCCGAGCGCGAGGCGCACGCGGCGGCCGATGGCGGTGAGCACCAGGAGCATCAGCGGGGCGCCGAAGCGAACCAGCGAGGGAGCGCGGGTCATTTCGGGGGCGCGGGCGAGGGCCACGGCGAGCGCGCCGACGGCCACCGGGACGAGCGCGTCGGCGAGCGTCCAGCGGCGGACCACGGGGCGCGGGGCGCGGGGGGCGAGGACGGCGCCCGGGTCGACGCCGACGGAGCGCAGGAAGGCCTCCTCGCGCTCGCGCCGATCGGGCAGCGGCGGGGCTTCGGGGATGAGCAGCACGGCGAGCGCCATGACGAGGGGATACTCGGTGACGCGCACGAAGAGGCGCGGGGCGAGGAGGGCGTTGAAGGCCCCGCCGAGGGCGCCGCCGACGGCGAGCGCGAGCTGGAAGGCGGTGACCGACCCGGCGGCGTGGCGGGTGCGCGCGAGCTCGCCGTGGAGGATGTACGCCGTGGCGGCGAAGAGGCACAGGTGGCCGACGGCGATGGGCAGCCGGGTGGCCACCTGCGGCGCCGTGAACAGGAACATCATCACGAGCAGCGAGAGGTACGGCGCCGCGACGCGCGGCGACGGGGCCCCCGGCGGGCGCGCGAAGACGACGATGAAGCTCGCGAGGTAGATGGCCAGCGGCGCGACCCAGAGCAGCGGGAAGGACCCCACGTCCGTGGCCAGGTGCGTGGTGACCCCGAGCATCAGGCTCGACGGGACGAAGGCGAGGGCGACGAAGCGCAGCCAGACGGCGCGGGGGGTGCGCGCCGGGGGAGGGGCGCCGTCGGCGGCGTCGGGGGGCGTGCGGCGGACGTCCCACGCGGCGCGCGCGACCAGGGTGACGTAGGCGACGTAGGCCGCGGCGAAGAGGCGCGACTGCGCTCGGAGCGGGAGCAGCGGTTCGAGCAGCAGGGGGTAGGCGAGCAGCGCGACGAGGCTGCCGACGTTGCTGGCCGCGAGCAGGGGCCGCGGGTCGGCGCCCGAGGCCCGGGTGTACCAGCGCTGGAGGAGCGGCGCGCCGGTGGAGAGCAGCACGAAGAGGGCAGCGACGCGCAGGGCGAGGGCGGCGAGGATCCAGCGGGTGAGGTCGCCGTCCGGCGGCGGCGCGAGGCCCGCGAAGGAGAGGGGCAGCGCGGCGATCGAGAGGGCGAGGAGCGCGACGTGAAGGAGGGGAAGGGCCCGCGGTCCGACGAGGGCGGGCGCGAGGTGGGCGTAGGCGTAGCCCGCGAGCAGGGCGCACTGGAAGAAGACGACGCAGGTGTTCCAGAGCGCGGGCACGCCGCCGGTGAGGGGCAGCAAGGCGCGCGCGACCATGGGCTGCACGGCGAAGAGCAGCGCCGAGCCGAGGAGCGTCGCGAGCGTGAACCGGCGCAGCATCGGATCTGTCTCGCCGATGCGTGGCGCGATCGCAACGCCGATCACGCGACCGCCACCCCTGGCCCCGGCGCAACAGACGGCGGACACTTCGGTGCCCATGCGAGGACCCACCCTTCGTCTCGTCTGCGTCAACGACGTCTACTCGCTCGACAACCTGCCCCGCCTCCGCAGCCTCGTACGGCGCTTCGCCACGGTCGACCCGGCCGACGGATTCATCACCACGCTCGCGGGGGATTTCGTCGCGCCCAGCCTGCTGTCGAGCCTCGACCAGGGCGCCGGGATGGTCGACTGCCTCAACGCCATCCCCATCGACTACGTGTGCTTCGGCAACCACGAGCAGGACGTCCCCGCGGAGGCGCTCGCCGCGCGGGTGCGCCAGTTTCGGGGCGCCTGGCTCAACACCAACGTCCCTGGCTACGAGCCCGCGCTGCCCGCCTCGCGGGTCGTCACGGTGCAGGGCGAGGGGACGCGCGCCGTGCGCGTGGGCCTCGTCGGGGTCGTCACCGAGGACCCGTCGCTCTACCGCCCTGGCGCCTTCGGCGGGCTCCCGATGCTCCCCGCCAACGCCACCGCCCTCGACGCGGGGCGGCGCCTCGTCGACGACCAGGGCTGCGCGTGCGTGCTGGCGCTCACCCACCAGTCGCTGGCCCGCGACCGGGCGCTCGCGATGGCGCAGGGCGATCCGCCGGTGCCGGTCGTCGTCGGCGGGCACGAGCACGAGCCGTACATCGAGCAGGTGGGCAGCGCGAGGGTGGTGAAGGCCGGCACCGACGCCCTCTACGCCGCGGTGGTCGACCTCGCGTGGCCCGCCGAGGCGCCCGCCGGGGGCCCCGACCTCCCGACGGTGTCGGTGCGCCTCGAACCCGTCCACGACTACGCGGACGACCCCGCGCTGCGGGCCCTCGTCGAGCGGCACATGCTCCCCGTGAAGGCCCTGCACGCGGCGACCTTCCTGCGCCTCGCGCCGGGCTCGACGCTCTCGTCGGTCGGCGCCCGGCATCGGCAGACCTCCGTCGGCTCGCTCATCGCCAACTGCGTGCGCGACGACCTCTGCGCCGACGCGTGCCTCATCAACGGCGGCGGCATCCGCGCCGGTCGCGAGTACACCGAGACCTTCACCTACGGCGACCTGGAGGCCGAGCTGCCCTTCGCCAACGAGGTGGTCGTCGTGACCATGCCGGGGCGCGTGCTGCGCGAGGCCGTAGCGGAGTCCCGGGCGAGCGCGCCGCGGCCGGCGCCGGGCTTCCTCCAGGTGGACGCCGGGGTGGTGGTGGACGCCCAGCAGCGGGTGATCACGGTGCAGGGCGAGGCCCTCGACGACGCGCGAGAGTACCGGGTGGCGACGGTGCGGGTGCTCTTCGACGGGATGGACAACGTGGCGCCGCTCACCCGCTTCGCGCAGGAGAACCCCGGGCGCGTCCCGCCGAGGGACAGCGGTCGGGAGCTCAAGATGATCGTCGTCGAGGCCTTCTCGCTCGCGCTCTGGCGGGAGATCGGCGGCTTCGTGCGGGTCGACGCAGACTGCGACGCGAGGGTGTCGGCCGACGAGCTGCGCCAGGCCATCCTGGAGGCCTCCGGGGCCCCGGCGCCAGCGCTCCTGGTCGACGGCATCTTCGGCGCCCTCGACGCCGACCACGACGGGACCATCACCGCGGCCGAGGCCCGCGAGCACGTCGACTGCGCGCCGCCGCGGGAGTGAGCGCGCCGCATTGACGGCAGGGCGCTCGGGCAACAGTCAGGGCTGGAGGCAGGCCCGCCGCGCACGCCCGCGGCGCCGGGCGCTGCGCTCGTCGACGGAGGTTCTCCCCATGGCAACGATCGAAATCAAGGATTCCGCGCTCCTCGTCACCATCGAAGGGCTCGACAAGGTGATGGCGCTGCGGAGCTCGATCACGGTGCCGCTGGCGCACATCACCGGGGTCACGGCGCGGCCCGACATCTCCAAGCTGATGTACATGCCTGTCGAGGCGCAGTTTCGCGGGGTGCAGAACCCGGGGCGCGTGCTGGTGGGCACGCTGGTGATGGCCGACGGTACGGGCCACGTGTTCTGCGACGTGCACGACGACACCCGGGCGCTCGCGATCGACCTCCAGCACGACGAGTTCAAGCGGATCATCATCGAGGTGTCCGACCGCACGCCCGAGGAGGCGCGCGACCTCATCCTCGCGGCGGTCGGCCCGGGCGTCGGTCCCGCCGCGCTGGAGGCCGACCGGAAGGCCGACGAGCCGCGGCGCGTTCCGGCGGGCACCAGCCGTTAGCGCAACCCCCCCAAGAGACGAGGTCCCTCGCTCAGCCGAGCGGGCGCAGATACTCGAACTTCGGCGCGCGGAGGTCTTCCGCCGTGAGCCCGAAGCTGTCGTCGCGCGGGATCAGGTAGATCACGTCGGCCTTCACCGACGCCCAGCTGATCATGCCGAGCGAGTTGAGCAGCCGGGCGAAGGTCTCTCGCTTCCACAGCGCCGCTTCGGGCACGTTGCATGCGTGCGCGAACGAGCGCTCGCTCGGGGTGCCGTGCTGCAGCAGCAGGGCCATGGTGAAGGTCATGTAGCGGTGGTCGCCACGGTAGGGATCGGCGGGCCCCGACGGCGTGCGCCGCGCGCCCTCGAGCGTGGTCATGCCCCCGGACCACATGTTGAAGTCGTTGAGCGCCCGGCCGTCGTCGTCGAAGAAGTCCCAGCACCCGCTGATGGCGTACTGGAGCCGCCCCTGGAGCAGCTGCGAGACGTCGCGGTAGAGGCGCCACTTGTCGCGGCGCGAGGAGTGCGCCGGGTGCTGCTCGATGAGCTGCTGGAGGTGCGCGCGCAGCGGGTCGCCGGGCACCATCTGGAGGCACAGCTCGAGCGCGAAGATGGAGTGCGTGAATCCCATCGCGTGCCTCTCAGCCCCCGCCCCAGGAGCCGGAGGAGCGGTTCCATGACCCGCGGCGGTCGAAGGCGACGCCGAGGACGGACACCCCCGCGACGACCAGCAGCACCTGACCGAAGGCCGGCGGCGGGGCCGCGCGCGAGAACACCGTGGCGCGGCGCAGGGGGCGGTAGGTGCGCGCGATGGCGTTGACCTGCCACGCCTCGGTGGCCTCCGGCGCCGCGGGCGCCCAGGGGTAGTGGCGCCAGAATCCCTCGTGGCTCATCGGGTCGCCGCCGTAGTAGACGCGGCCGTCGGTGTACTCCACGGAGAAGGCGTCGAGGGCGAGGGCCGACACCGCGATGCCCGCCGCGACGAGGTCGACCATGTCGTCGTTGAGGTCGTCGAGCTCGGGCAGCGCCGAGGTCGAAGCGACGACGTACAGCAGCCGGTAGATGCCGCCGCCCCGGAGCGCCGCCGCGGTGGGCAGCGAGGCCATGTAGCGGTTGTCGAAGTGGGTCTCCTGGTCGACGGCCGCGGCGAGGCGGGCGCGGTCGAGCACGAGGCAGGGCGGCGCCGGGGCCGGGCGCAGGGACCGCCCCCGCTGGAAGTCGGGCTGGTGATGGGCCACGGCGGCGAGCGTGAGGTGCGACGGCACGACGCCCAGCGGGTGCGGCCAGTTGGCGATGCCGAAGACCGGCTCGAAGACCTCCGAGGCGCCCGCGGCGAAGGCGACGGCCTCGGGGCCGGGCAGGTCGACGACGAGGCCCGCGGCGGGGGCGCGCCCGCGGAAGAGGCTCGCCACCGAGGCGCCGACGAGGAAGGCGCGGCGCATCGCGGGGGTGGCCATCGCGCGGAGCTGCTCGGCGAGCGGGACGAAGGCGACGTTCTCCTCGGCGAGGTTGGTCGTCGGGCGCGCCGCGGGGGACTCGAAGAGCGTGCGGTCGTGGAGGTGGGCCCAGGTCTGCGGCGTGGTGTCGGCGATGAGCGACGCCAGCATCGAGGGGGCCTGGAGCTGCACCGCGAAGCCCTCGTAGAGCAGCGCGCGGTCGCGGGCGCCGAGGTTCCAGCCGTAGCGGCGCTGGGCGCCGAGGGAGGACTCCGGGCGGCGCTCGGGGTCGGGCTCGACGCTGGCCACGATGCCCACCCCGCAGACCGCGACGCCGCCGAGCACCCCGGCGCCCACGAGGAGGTTGCGCATCGCCGAGCGGCGCGACATCGCGGCGGCCTCGTCCTGGAGCGCGCGGTTCCACCAGCGGGCTCCGACCAGGCCGGGCTCGGCGATGGCGACGTCGCGCTCGAAGGCCGGGCGGTGCTCGTCGCTCACGGCGCACCGCCGAAGTCGCGCGCGAGCGTCGCGAAGAACCCATCCGAGAAGGCGCCGTCCACGCGGATCGAATACTGGACCCCGGGCGCGGCCTCCACCCCGTGGTGATCGAAGTCGTTGAACCAGTACGCGCGCCCCGCGATGGGGGTGCGCTCGCGCCGCTCGGGGTCCCAGAGGTAGAGGGCCTTCGGGCCGCCGGGGCAGAAGGTGACGAACTGGTCGGGCGCGTCCTGCTCCGCGGGGTCGCCGTCGCGGTGCACCGTGCCGTGGTCGTTGGACTCCAGGCCCATGAGGTTGCACCGGCCGATGTGGGCGAAGGGGAGCGAGCGCACGAAGGCCACGGTGCGCGGCAGCAGCGTCTCGGCCAGCCGCGTGAAGCGCTTGCCCGCGGGGTCGGCCTTGTCGCCCCACCATCGGTTGGGAATCATCTCCACGTAGACCTTCCACGGGAAGTACACGCCGTGACGGTACTTGAGCCAGTGCATCTGTCGCCGCGAAAGCGGGTGCTCCCGCTCTTCGCCGTAGGTCTCCTGGTGGCGCCGCGCGGGGTCGATGGCACCCGGGTCGTCGGCGAGGCTCCGGAACGCCGCGAAGCCCTCGTCGTCGAGCCCGTGGATGACCTCGCCGTAGTCCGTGCCGGCCTGCCCCTCGGCGCCCGGCGGCATGATGCCCATCGAGCGGTGGCTGCCGCCCGTGTAGTCCACCGGCATCTGCGCGAGCGCGAGGCAGATCTCGTCGTGCAGCGCCGGAAGCGCCGCGGTGTCGACGTAGCGATCGAGCGGGATGTGCGTGCGCCCCCAGAGGCCGCGCAGCCCGGTGCCCTCGACGCCCCGCAGGATCCCTCTGGTCTCGTCCGCTTCGTCCGCCACGGTCTCACCGATACTGCCACCGTAAGCCCCACCGATGGAACCGGACTCGCAGTACCCTGCGCCGGAGGAACACCCCCAATGGAGCACGGAACCCGCTACGTCGCCCTCTTCGGCGCAGGCACCATCCTCGCGATGCTGGTGGTCCTGCGGGTCATCCAGCGCGTGCGCGCCCGATCGCTGCCGGCCGACCAGGTCGACAACGCCGCGCGGCGGCTGCTCGCCGTGGGCGAGGTGCTCGCGACCTTCCTCGTGGGCGCGGCCGTGGTGCACCACAACGTCCGGGGCGAAGTCCTCCGGGCCGACCTCGCGTGGACGGCGGCCTTCGCGGCGCTCGGGCTCGCGATGGTGCAGGTGGTCGGCGGGCTCAGCCTGCGCATGCTGCTCCGCGCGCGCCTCCCGGAGGAGCTCGCGAGCGGCAACGTCGCGGCGGGCGTCGCGGCGGCCTCTCACCTCGTGGCGACGGGCATCCTGGCGTCGCACGCGGTCGCCGGACACAGCCTGTACGCGCTGGGGCTGGCGATGGCCTTCTTCGCGCTGGCGCTGGCCGCCCACGGCCTCTTCGTCGCGCTCTTCCGCGCGCTCACCACCTATGACGACGCCGAGCAGATCGAGGGCGAGAACCTCGCTGCCGGGCTGAGCTACGCGGGCGTGACCGTCGCCGTGGCGGTGCTGGTCGCGCGTGGGCTGGAGGGTGACTTCGCGGGCTGGTGGGTGTCCCTGCGCGGCTTCGCGGGCGTGGCGGCGTGGTGCCTCGCGCTCTACCCCGTGCGGCAGGTCGTGGTGGAGGGCCTGCTCCTCGGCGCGCGGCCCTCCCTGCGCGGCGGCGCGCTCGACAAGGCCATCGGCACCGACCGCAACGAGGGGATGGCCGCCCTCGAGGCGACGGCCTACCTCGGCGCC
>CAIOSS010000505.1 GCA_903860995.1 uncultured delta proteobacterium
CCTCGCTGGCACGGATCCGCTCCAGTTACCGGAACGCCTATTATCAGCAGGACACCGTCCCGCGAGCGCTGCCAGGAGCTTCTGGGACGCCGCCTTGGCCGCGCGGCGACGGTTTCACCAGCGGTACCCGCACAGCGTGCTCGGCGCCGCGGTCGATCGCACCGTCGCGGGCGCACCCACGCGGTAGTGAGCGCGCTAGAGAGGTTCAGGGCGTGGGCGCGGGCGTCGGATCGGGCGTGGCGACGGGCGCGTCCATCACTCCGACCGACGGGAGGAGCCGGTCGGCGAGGTCATCGAGCCCGACCGCGCGGAGCTGCGCGTCGAGCGATCGCGCGGCCGACACTCGCTCGCGGCTGAACGAAGCCCACGCCTCGTCCCGTTGGGAGCGCTCGGCCTGCGACTCGCGCGCCTCTTTTCTTACCGTGGCGTTCGCAGCAGCGAGCGCCATCACGTCGGCCTCGACGCCCTCCAGCGCGACCGCTGCGTCGAATCGGACGCCGCGCCTCCGCGATCGCGGCGCCGAGCGCTCGACGCTGGCGCAAACCGTAGCGCCGAGCGCCTCGAGCGCCACCGGGTCGCGCGGGGTCTCGCCAACGAAGCCCAGCGCCGCCACGGCCGCGTCGCCGCAGTTGGTCAGCACCAGGTCGCGGAAGCCCACGAGGGACGCTCGCACGCTGGCGGCGTGTCCATCGCGCGTCGCAAACACCGCTGCGTCGTCGCCGAGCTCGACGGCAAGCGCAGTGTCTGCACGACGGAGCGCGGTGAGCGTGTGTTCGAGCAGGGCGGCGTCGAGGCGGATCTGTCCCTCGACGACCGCGGCCGACGGCGCGCCCTTGAGCTTGACGGCGGCGTACTGCGCCGCGCGGCGGGTGGCGATCTCGGCGGCGTGGGTTCTCGCCGCTTCGATCAGCCCGTCCGCGATCTTCCCCTCGTCCAGCACCTGCTTTGAACTCATCGTCGTCCTCTCTCCCCTGCGAGCGGCGACGGCCGCCCGCAGCGGGGAGTCTCGCGTCGGAGCGCGGGTCACGGCAAGCGCAGATGCGGCGGGTGGGAATCCGACCCCGCGGACGGAGGCCGGGAGCGAGGCGCGAGCGAGCCAGAGGCGAAAACGGCAGCCGTGAACGAGACGAATGGCGGAGTTGACTACATTTAGGGAGATGTAGGCGCGACGAGCGTCCGCTCAACGCATGGGTCCGCTCTCGTCACCATCACAGAGGGCATCGAGGGTAGGTACGAATGTCGGCCACGGTAGCCTCGTCGCAGACCTCCCAACCCCGGCCCGTCAACTCCAAAGGCGTCAAGGTCCGCTGAAGACTGATGACCTCCACGACGCGGCCATCCACTCGACGAACATAGCAGTCGTACTCAGGGAGGGCCTCCACTGGCCTCCCGCAGCTTTGTTCGGTGCTGGGAAACTGCTGGCATTCGTAGGTATCGTGCGTCCGCCCGGCGGGCTCCGTACATCGTCGATCGGGGTACGAGCGCCATCCTCGTACCCAGCAGCAGGCCACCGCTGGATCCGACGACAGGCATGCACCGCGCTGAATGCTGCACGGGATTCCCGAGTCAGTGTCGGGACCAGACCACTCATCGAGTGCTGGCCCGAGGTCTACCAGGACACGAGGTCCGCCATCTTCCGGGGCACGAAGCGGCGTCGAAACGCAGCCGGTCGCGATGGACAACCAGAGCCAGTGCATGGGTCGCATGATTTACCTCTCCTGGCTCGGCTAGTGCGCAGTTGGATCCCCCGAGTGGAAGTAGTCCGCGACGTAGACGGTTCGGGTTTGACCTGCCGGAATACCCCAAGCCTCCACGCGGCCTTCGAGGCACCGACCGGAGATATTGGCAGAAGACAGAACAATCCTCTTTCGAATGTCAAACGAGACGTCATTGTCAACGAATGAAGACTGGCCAGCGGGGGCACAGGTATTGTGCACTGATAGGATGATGTCGGCGATGTTGTCGTAGTCCGACTCGACCCAGGTCATCGCGGACTTCCACTGTCGGACGCGAGAATCCTCCGCCCCCGGATCTCCGACCGGGAATGTCGCCACCTGCCCCTGAGACAGAACGAAGCGATGCCAACCCCAACCGGCGGGTTGAACCAGATCATCGGGATGATGCATGTGTACCCGGCCCGCGCCACTTCGCGGGTCAAACCCAACCGGTCGGAACGACCCACCGTTGAAGTCGTACTGGTAGCCATCGCCCATCAGCAGCATGTTGACGAGCAGTGCTCGCGCATCGTTGAACCAGAAGCCCATCGCGTTACCGGCATGACGCATCACGGCAGCAGCGCCAGTCACGGTAGCCGCCGCCCACGATGAGCCTTCGGACCACAACGGCGTGCCCCCGTAGCTCCCCGGAGGGGTCAAGTACCAGTTGGTCTCGTATGACCCTGGTGCGGCGAGGTCTGCAACAGCAAACCGCTGCATGCCGCCCGTGAACAGACGAACCGGCATGCCTCCACGCGAACTGGAACCCTGGATGTCCTGAGCGGCCCCGAGTGTGTCACTGATGCGTTGGGAGTTATAGGGGATCGCAGCCTGTCCTGCATTCGAGGAGTGGAGAAAGCCGACCGCCAGACCGTCTCGGCGACTTGCGGGGTAGGCGGCGTCGCAGGTTCCAACCGGTGGCGGGCTCAAGCTATTGCCGATCGCCGAAACAGTGAGCATGCCCGTTCCAGCAGCGTTCGACAGGGCTGTGTTCAGGCCGCAGGGATCACAGAACCTGCTACATACATTACAACTCAGCTGGAAACTCATATTCAAGATATCAACCCCGTCGTCAATCGCCGCCTCGATCGCCGCGAACGTGCCTTGGCAGTTCAAGGCATTCTGACCCATGCCGTAGTAGTAGATTTCCGAGCCTGGGCTGATGCCGCTACGACGCCGCTGCTCAACCGGATCTGAGACATTCGGATCCGAGAAGCTCTCGATATCCCCTGCGATGATCTGTGTTACGCGAGTCCCGTGATTGGCATATACTGACGTCGCGCCTGGGGTGGAGACGCAGGCTCCTGTGCCACAGACGTAGATTCCCCGGACTCGGGATGCATTCCATGGGTAGCGGAAACCATAATGGTTCGCGTTGAGAAAGTTGTTGTCCGTCGTGCCTGCAAAGGCAATTTCTACGATGCCTACGCGTACATGATCCCCGGCCCGACCGTTAGACCAGCCAGAGTATCCATCGGTCACGAAGTGCCTCGTCCCCATGCCGTCAGCGGCGTCCAACCCTGCGCTATACGCGAGGGGCCTGCCTTCGACCCGAGCCGGGCCGATTCCCCGAATCTCAGACCACGCAGCGATCACGGGAACATCGCGAGCTCGGATCGTAGCAGCGACCATCGGACTGGCCCAATACTCCGAGACCTCGGACGCTCCCAGGGCACGCAGCCGTGACGCAAGAGGTCCAGTGATCCTTCCTGCCTGCTCCCGGCGCACCCCAAGCACCCACCGTCTATCGTCGTCGCGCAGGGCCCCGTTCCGGAGCTCATGCCACGCGAAGGGGACGTCGTTCAGTTCAGCGAGGATGCGAATCGGCGCGTCCGGTGGCATAGCGGCGGCCGCCATCAGGAGCTGGTCCCTCTTCGCGGAGGCAGGCGCGTCCGCTACGTCTGCAACCGGCGCGAGTTCGCTCGTGATCGGCCGTGCTCCAGTCGTCCGAAGGCGCCGGCCCACCGCGACGTCCGCCGCGAGGAACTCCCGCCGACCCTCGCGCATCACGAGGACGTGGTGCTCCTCGCCTTCGGGTGTCGGAGAAAGCAGAACTCCGCGCGCCGCGTCAGAACGCGCGCCCGGTTGAAGACCAGCGGCACCTTCTGTCGTCGCCGTGACCGCCTGGGCCCTACTCTCAAGGTCGAGCGCGTCGGAGCAGCCCTCCGAAGCCCCCGCCGTGATGAGAATCACGAGCGAGATGTGACGGAAGAGAGTTGTCTTGTTGCCCATGGCCACCGGCTAGGGCCAAGCGCCTGACGCTGCCATCCCCCAATCGGTGATATTCACAACCCGCAGTGCCTTCCAGGACGAGCTCGCGCTGCTCGATCGGGCCGTCGCGGCGCTCGGTCACGACGACGTGGCGGGCGCCTCGACTGCGCTCGACCAGCATGCGCGGCGCTTCCCGCGGGGGCGGCTGTCGCCCGAGCGCGAGGCCCTGCGCGTGCGGTGCGCGGCGGCGAGCGGCGACCCGGCGGCGGCGGAGGCCGCGCGGCGACGGTTTCACCAGCGGTACCCGCACAGCGTGCTCGGCGCCGCGGTCGATCGCACGGTCGCGGGAGCACCCACGCGGGAGTGAGCGCCCTCGGCGTGAGCGCGCGGATCCCCATCGGATCCGGGGCGCTCGCCCACGTCGACGCTCACCCCCGCAGCCACGCCGCGAGCGCGTCCCACCGCGCCGGGTCGCGCGCCGCTTCCAGCGGCAGCCACGTGACCCCCTCCTCGCCGCGAAACCACGTCCGCTGCCGCTTCGCGAAGGCCATCGTCGCGCGCTCGATCTCCCCCGCCAGCGCGCGCGCGGGCAACTGCCCCCGCAGGTGCGCCACCACCTCGGCGTACCCGACGCTGCGCAGCGGCTTCAGGTCCCACTCGTAGCCGTCGGCCAGGATGCCACGCACCTCGTCGACCCACCCCCGCGCCAGCATGTCCGCCGTGCGCGGGAGCACCCTCGCCCGCAGCGCCTCGCGCTCGATCTCCAGGCACCACCACTGCGCCTCGTAGCGCGCCCCCTCCGCGGCGTGCTTGCGGTGGTGCGCCGACAGCGGCTCGCCCGTCACCGCGAACACCTCCAGCGCCCGCACGATGCGCACCGGGTCGGTCACGTGGATGCGCGCGGCGTACTCCGGATCGACCGCCGCCACCTCGGCGTGCATCGCCCGCAGCGTCGTCGCATCCCCCGCGGCGATGCGCGCGTGCAGGGCGGCGCGCACCGTGGCGTCGGCGGGGATGCCCGACGCGAGGCCCTTCACGAGCGCGCGGAGGTAGAGCCCGGTGCCGCCCACCACGATGGCGGCTTTACCCCGGGCGGTGATCTCCGCGATGACCCGGTCGGCGTCGGCGATGTATTTCGCGGCGTCGTAGGGGTCGCGCAGGTCGAGGGCGCCGAGCAGGTGGTGGGGCACGCCCGCGAGCTCCTCCGCGGAGGGGCGGGCCGAGCCGATGACGAGGCGCTCGTAGAGCTGGACGGAGTCGGCGCCGACGAGCTCGCCGCCGAGGGCGCGCGCGAGGTCGACCGCGAGGGCGGTCTTGCCCGTGGCCGTCGGGGTATAGGTAAGCCAACGCGGCACCCTCGCTGGCACGGATCCGCTCCAGTTACCGGAACGCCTATGATCAGCAGGACACCGTCCCGCGAGCGCTGCCAGGAGGTCCCGGGACGCTGCCTTGGCTCCCGGGACGCCGCCTTGGTGCCCGACCCGGTGCGCGCGGTGCCGCGAGCGTGCGACGGGACGCGCGACCGTGCGGCGCTGCTCGCCGGGCTGTCGAGCGACGGGCGCATGAGCGCGGGCGACCTCGAAGCGGCGCTCGACTGGCTGGCGTCGAACGCCCTGCTCACGGGGTGATCGGCGTCGCGCGCGGCAGCCCGGCGCCCGGTGCGCGTTGACACCGTCCGTCACCGCGCGTTCGACGGACCGATGCTGCGACGACCACGGCCTTCCCTGGTGACCACGACCCTCCCGGCGCTCGCGACGCTGCTCGCGGCCTGTCAGCACGAGGCGCCGCACTATCCGCCGCCGCAGCTGCCGCACAACCCGTCGGCGCTCCCGCCCGAGGCGCCCGACGCGGGCGGCGTGACGTCGCTCGAACCCACGCCCATCGACCCGCGAAACATCCCGCCGATGCCCCTGGCAGGCGCGCCGGTGATCGTGTCCCCGCACCCATACCTGGGGTACCCGGGGCCGTCGCCCGCGCCGGCGCCGATGATGGCGCTTCAGGAGATCACGCCGGAGACGCAGCCGTTCGCGCTGGCCGTGGAGACCTCCGGGCTCGAGCCCGGGATGTACCTGCTCCACCGTCACGCGCCCGGGACGCCGTGCCGACCGGTGAGTCGCACGGAGATCGAACAGCTCGCCGCGGGCGCTCGCCCGACGCGCTGATCCGAGGCCTCGCGTGTACTGGGAGGACCTCGCAGACCGCGCCCTCTGGGAGGGTCTCTCGGTGCACCTCACGCGCGCCGACGTGGCGCGTACGCCCGCGTGGTGCGTCGACGTGGTGCGCCCCGGTCGCGTGCGTGTGACCGCGGGCGACACCCCCCGCTGGTGGGCCCGCCAGGAGCCCTGCTGGACCGGCGTCGGACTCCTCCGCGGGGCGCCCATGGGCCCCGACGACGCGGTGGTGCGCGCGATCACGGCGGACGACCTGCGCGCGGCATCGGCGACCCCGGGCACGATCGCGTGGTGGCGGCACTGGTCGGTGTGGTTCCTGGAGGCGATGGCGGCCGGCGGGCGATCGCCGCTGCGGCCGGGGCTGTGGTGGGTCGCGCCCCTCGCGTGCACCGACGGGCCGAGCCTCGCGGTGCTCGATCGGCCGCGCCCGCGCGACGCGTCGACGTCGCGGTGGGACCTGGCGCGGGCGACGCTGCGCCGGGCCGACGGGGCGCCGTGGACGGACGACCGCTGCGACGAGCGCTGGCGCGTCAACGGCTGCGACGCGCTGCTGCCGCTGCGCCGGGCGTCGCGGGAAGACAACGGCCGCGTGAAGGCGTGGCGCAAGCGCGCGCG
>CAIOSS010000506.1 GCA_903860995.1 uncultured delta proteobacterium
AGCAGGGCCATGCCGGGGGCCTCGTAGATGCCGCGGCTCTTGGCCTCGATGACCCGGTTCTCGATCTGGTCGCTCATCCCGAGGCCGTGCCGCCCGCCGATGCGGTTGCACTCCAGGAAGAGGTCGAACTGCGACGAGAAGCGGTCGCCGTTGAGGCTCACCGGCAGGCCCTTCTCGAAGCCCACGGTCACCGTCTCGGGCTCGATGGCCACGTCCGCGCGCCAGAACGCCACGCCCATGATGGGCTGCACGATGCGCATGTTCTTGTCGAGAAACTCCAGGTCCTTCGCCTCGTGGGTGGCGCCGAGGACGTTGGCGTCGGTGCTGTAGGCCTTCTCGGTGCCCATGCGATAGGGCAGGCCCTGCGCGAGGAGGTACTCGGACATCTCCTTGCGGCCGCCGAGCTCGTTGACGAACTTCGGGTCGAGCCAGGGCTTGTAGATGCGCAGCTCGGGGTTGGCCAGGATGCCGTACCGGTAGAAGCGCTGGATGTCGTTGCCCTTGTGGGTCGAGCCGTCACCGAAGACGTTGACGCCGTCTTCCTTCATGGCCCGAACGATGGCGAGCGTGGTGACCGCGCGCCCGAGCGGCGTGGTGTTGAAGTAGCGCCGCCCGCCCGTCGACAGGTGGAACGCGCCGCACTGGATGGCCGTGAGCCCCTCGCGCACCATCGCGTCGCGGCAGTCTACGAGCCGCCCGGCGACGGCGCCGTGGGTGATCGCCGTCGGGGGGATGTCCGCGGGGTTGGACTCGTCGGGCTGCGCCAGGTCGGCGGTGTACGCGTGCACCTTCATGCCGTGACGGGACATCCACGCGACGGCGCAGCGCGTGTCGAGTCCGCCGGAGTACGCGATGCCCATCGGGGTGCCCGGGGTGGGCAACGAACGGTAGATCCTGCTCATGGCGCGGTGACCTACCACGACCCCGAAGCGGGGCGCCACGGGGCTTGACGCGGATGACGCAGGGAGACGAAAAATGCAGCGGGTTCGCTGTCTTGACCCGGGGGGACGGCCGGTGGGAGAACGCGCCCCATGGCACCTTTGGGCGCGGGTCCCGCGACGCGGGCGGAGAGCGCTGGAGAAAGCGGAGCGGTGATGTCGAACGAGAAGTACGAGTTCTTCAAGGTCATCCAGGAGTATCTCAACCGGGCCTCGAAGGTGGTCCAGCTCGACCCGGCGGTGGAGCTGATGCTCTCGCAGCCGAAGAACGAGCTCATCGTGCACTTCCCGGTGCGCATGGACACCGGCGAGGTGAAGCTCTTCAAGGGATATCGCATCCAGCACAGCAACATCCTCGGTCCCTTCAAGGGCGGCATTCGTTATCACGAGAGCGTCACCCTCGACGACGTGAAGGCCCTCGCCTCGATGATGACCTGGAAGTCCGCGCTGATGCGCCTGCCCTACGGCGGCGCCAAGGGCGGGATCAAGTTCAACCCGCGCAACCACTCCACCGGTGAATTGCAGCGCATCACCCGGCGCTTCACCCACGCGCTCGGCAGCAACATCGGCCCCGACTACGACATCCCCGCGCCCGACGTCGGCACCACCGGCCAGATGATGGCGTGGATGATGGACATGTACATGAACACCGTCGGCCACGCGAACAAGCAGGCCAACCGCGGCGTGGTGACGGGCAAGCCCGTCGCCTCCGGGGGCACGCTCGGCCGCGAGAAGGCCACCGGCCAGGGGGTGGTGCACTGCATTCTTGAGTGGGCGCGCGAGCACCGCTTCAACCTCGAGGGCAGCACGTACATCGTGCAGGGCTACGGCAACGTCGGGTCGCACGCGTCGACCATCCTCGGGCGCTACGGCGCGTCGCTCACCGCGGTGGGCGACCACTCGGGCTACCTGCGCTCCCCCGAGGGCTTCAACCGGCACAAGCTCGCGGAGTGGGTGAAGACCCACGGCAGCGTGGCGGGCTACCCCGCGGGGCAGGCGATCACGCGCGAGGAGTTCTTCGCGACGAAGTGCGACATCTTCATCCCGGCGGCGCTGGAGGGGCAGATCGGCGTGGCCGAGGCCAACGCGCTCGACTGCCGGATGATCGTGGAGGGCGCCAACGGCCCGACGACTCCAGAGGGGGAGCGCATCCTGCTCGACCGGGGCGTGGTGATCATCCCCGACGTGCTGGCCAACTCCGGCGGCGTGACGGTTTCGTACTACGAGTGGGTGCAGAACAAGCGCTCCGAGAGCTGGGACCTGGAAGAGGTCGACAACAAGCTCGAGATCGCCATGAAGCGCGCCTACAAGGAGGTCTCGGACTTCAGCCGGGCGCGGGACGTCGACCTGCGCATGGCGGCGTACTCCGTCGGGCTCGAGCGCCTCCAGTCGGCGTACCGCGAGCGCGACATCTTCCCCTGAAGCCCGTTCTCCCCCTCAAAGGTACCGTTAGAGCGGTTCTCCAACGCGTCTGGTACGCGTTCAGCGACCTCACCCCCCAGCCCCCTCTCCATGAATGGAGAGGGGGAG
>CAIOSS010000507.1 GCA_903860995.1 uncultured delta proteobacterium
CGGGGGGCGGGCTCCGCGGCGGGGGGAGGCGCCTCGACGGGCGGGGGCGCGGGTGCGGGCGGCGGAGCAGCGGGCGGGGGTGGCGCTTCGAGGGTGAGCTCGGTGACGCGCAGCGCGGGGGCGGTCGCGACGGGGGGCGGCGCCTGCGGCATGGCCAGGAGCAGCGCGAAGATCGCGGCGTGCCCGAGGCCCGAGGCGAGCAGCCAGCGCGAAGGTCGCGAGGGGAGCATCGCCGCAACGATGACACGCCGCGCGCGACCGTGCGCCCCGCGGGCCTCTACGGGACCAGCACGACCTTGCCCAGCACCTCGCGGCGCTCGAGGCGCTCCAGGGCCTCCGCCGCCTGCGCGAAGGGGACCACCCGATCGACGTGGGGCTTGAGCGTCCCAAGCCCGACGAGGTCGAGGATGCGGGTGACGTGGGCGCGGTTCTTCAGGGGCTCGCGCATCGCGAAGGAGCCCCAGAACACCCCGACGATGTCGCAGCCCTTGAGCAGCGTGAGGTTGAGCGGGATCTTCGGGATCTCCCCCGACGCGAAGCCGATGACCAGGTAGCGCCCCTGCCATGCGATGGCGCGCAGGGCCTGCTCGGCGTAGGGCCCGCCGACGGGGTCGTACACCACGTCGACCCCGGCGCCGCCGGAGAGCTGCTTCGCGCGCTCCTTGAGGTCCTCGCGGGCGTAGTTGATGCCCAGGTCGGCGCCGTGCGCGCGGCAGAACGCCACCTTCTCGTCGGTGGACGCCGCCGCGATGACCGTGGCGCCGAGGGCCTTGCCGAGCTCGATCGCCGCCACGCCGACGCCCCCAGCGGCCCCGAGCACCAGCAGCGTCTCGCCGGCCCGGAGGCGCCCGCGGTCTTCGAGGGCGTGGAGCGTCGTGGCGTAGGTGAGCAGCGTCGCGGCCCCGACCTCGAAGCCCACCGCGTCGGGCAGGCGCGCGGCGGCGAGCGCGGGCACCACCCCGCGCTCGGCGAAGGCCCCCTGGAGCATCGTGGCGGCCACGCGGTCACCCGGCGCGAAGCCCGTGACCCCGGCGCCGACGGCGGCGACCACGCCCGCGACCTCGCCCCCCGGGACGAAGGGCGGCGCGCTCTTGAACTGGTACTTCCCGCGGGTGACGAGCACGTCGGGGAAGTTCACCCCCGCGGCGCGCACGTCGATGAGGATCTCCCCGTCGCCCGCCACGGGCTCGGGCACCTCGTCGACGCGGAGACTCGAAGGCCCGGTGAGCTCGTGGCAACGAACGGCGCGCATGGTGACGGCGACGCTATCACGGCGCTCGCGGCCGTTGCGCGGGCGCATCGATCCGCGGCACCGTGCGGCCGCAGAGGGAGCGCCGCGATGAGGTCACCGGTCGGGTTGGTGGGAGTGGTCTTCGCGGTGCTGGCAGCGTGCAGCGAGACGACATCGCCAGGCGTCGACGCCGCGACGACGACGGACGTGGTCGATGCGCCGGACGTGGCGGTGCGTGCAATCGCGCCTGCGCGAGCGGTCAGTCGTGCGTCGATGGGGTGTGCGCAACGCCGGCCTGCGCGGCGGTGACCGAGCCCCCCGCTCCGATGGGCGTGTGCGACGGCCGCGGTCGCGTCGCCTGTGAGAGGTGGGCGCAGGGCATCGCCGGGGGCCGGCCCAACGTGACGGCGCAGTGCCTCACGTCGCCGTCGGGATGCGCGAGGGCCGACCGCTGTGACGACCCGCGCGACGCCTCGACGTGCCGCTGCGGAGCCGACCCGGCGTGCGGTCCCAACGAGGTGTGCGCGCTCGTGGGGCCGACCGCGCGCTGCCAGTGCGCACGGCTGTGACGCGAGACGGCAGGGCGACGGTGCGATCGGGTGCTGCCCGCGGTGCCGTAGCACCAGCGACGACCCGACGTTGAGCGAAGGCGGCGGGCGTGGCGCAGGCCGAGGCGGCAGCGGGGAGGGTCGGCCGGTCGCGTTGCCTGACAACCTACGGCGGTTCGACACGACAGAGCCCCGCAACCCTGCGCTCGATCTCGTGGTCAAGAGTCACGAGAACGAGCCCGCGGGAGGATGCGACCCAGACATAGGCCGCATCGGCGGCGCGCAGCTTCGTGGCACGGACGACCGCGACGATGCCCAGCGACGCGCGAGGCCCCATGGTGACCAGTCGACGCGCCGCGAGATCGGACTCCAGGTAGGCGGCGGAGAGCGCCGGTGGAGTGCCACCGCGGACGAGCGCGGAGGTGACCTCAGCGTCGAAGATGGCAGGCACCACGATCTCGTCGGCGCCGACGAGCAGCGACCGGAGGCGAGCCCGCGCCGCGTTATGGTGGGGCTCGGACGGTCGCACGGCCGCCACCGCGACAGACGCATCGAGCACGTATCTCATCGGCGACCCTTGATGAGGTCGCGCACGGCAGAGAACGTCGGGTCTCCACCCATCGTGCGCGCGAGCTCGTCGAGTCGACGCTCAGCCGCGGCGGGCGTGAGCGGGCGAGGCGCAGTCCCGATCGCGAGTTGCACCGGGACGATCGCCGCTGCCGGCTTGCCATGGCGCAGGATGAGGACCCTCCGCCCCCCGTGCTCCGCCTCGTCGACGAGCTCGGAGAGATGCGCCTTGGCGTCGACGAGTGATGTAGTTCGCATGTGGATCACTATGGACCATCTTGCGAGGCGGGCCCACCACGGGAGCGCAGGGTGCTCCCGTCCTGACATGACCCCCGTCGGGTCAGCGCGCGGGATGCCACTCGTGCCAGACCGTGCAGAGAAACCAGCCGCCCTCGGGGGCCTTCGGCTCGATGAGCTCCCTCTACGTTCTTCGGGTACGGCCTGCGCCTCGTGAGCCCCGACCGCGCCGAGAGCGTGCACAACCGCTGACGCCGCAGGGATGGGAGACGAGCGCGCGATGATGAACGAGACGAACAAGGGCGCGGGCCGAGGCTGATGGCCGAGCGCGGCGACGGCCGCGCACACGCGAACAGGTCGCGGTCCGTACCGACGGAGACGGGACGACGCGATGACCGCGGGTCGGCGGTAGCATCGCCGTAACCCCCATGGCTTCGAACGTCGTCAACCTGAACCGCTTCCGCAAGCAGAAGCGCCGCGAAGAGGAGGCCCGGCAGGCCGAGGTCAACCGCGTGCGGCACGGTCGCACGAAGGGCGAGAAGGCGCGCGAGCTCGCCGATCGGGAGCGCGCCGCGCGCCTGCTCGAGGGCAAGCGCCTGGCCGCGGTGGACGACCCGGCCACGACGACCGCGGTCGAAGCCGACGTCCGCCCGGACGTGGACCTCTGAAGCCTCCGGGACGAGCGCCGCGTCCCTGAAGGCCTCGCGGGGGCGCTGGCGAGCGCAAGCGTTTGACCCGGATGGCGTTGATGGAGAACGCTGCGCTCAGTCGAGACAGCAGAGCACGCCGCCGGCCTCGGGTCCGGGCTTCACCACGAGGTCGCTCTCGCGCAGCCCGCCGGGGTCGCCGTCGCAGCGCCAGGGGGCGCGCAGCGCGGTGCAGAGGTTCTGGCTGAAGCGGTCGAGCGGGCCGCACGACGACGCCTGCGGGGAGTCGCCGAGCGTCCCGCAGCCGAAGATGTCGTTGCTGGTGCGGTCGGTCTGGGCGCAGCCGGTGCGGCAGTCGTTGCTGCCGCAGGTGGCGTCGGCGCCCGTCGCGCAGTGGCCGCA
Organism: uncultured delta proteobacterium; assembly: GCA_903860995.1. Taxonomy (GTDB): domain Bacteria; phylum Myxococcota_A; class Polyangia; order Polyangiales; genus SCUS01. The sequence continues at coordinate 3,633 of CAIOSS010000507.1, forward strand.
GCCGGGGCCCGTCTGGCGGGTGGCGTAGAAGGTTCCGGCCGCGGCGTCGCGCGCCCCGCCGCAGCCGTCGGGCGAGTGCGCGGCGACGTCCTGGGCCGAGCGGCAGACGTGCCAGCCGGGGGCGCAGAGGTCGGTCGCGCTGCACCCGCTGCCGGTGGGGTTGGGGCCGTCGTCGCCGGCGCCGCGCGCGCAGGTGGGCGACGACTCGCGGGAGAGCCCGGCGTTGGTGAAGCCGCCCGCGCAGCCCGCGATGACGGGGTGGCTCGCGCGCACGAGGAAGGCGTCGCGCAGACCGTCGGCGCACCCGCCGCAGTCCGTCGCGGGGAAGACGCAGCCGCGCGCGGGCTCGCAGCGGTTGGCGGTGCAGGGGTCGCGGTCGTCGCAGGTGACGACGGCGTGGAGGCAGCCGAGGGCGCGGTCGCAGCGGTCGTCGGTGCAGAGGGAGCGGTCGTCGCTGTCGGTGGTGGTGGCGAAGCAGCCGCGCGCGGGCTCGCAGCGGTCGTCGGTGCAGGCGTCGCCGTCGTCGCAGGCGACGGGGGCGTGGGCGCAGCGGCCGTCGTCGAGGCAGGAGTCGACGGTGCACAGGTCGCGGTCGTCGCAGCGCGACGGATCGACGAGGCAACCGGGGTCCCCCGAGTCGGGCCCGGGCAGATCGGTGGGCGGGGCGGGCACGTCGACCGCGGGGACATCGATGGTGTCAGGGGCATCGACGACGGGGGCATCGACGGCGGGGACATCGATGACGGGGACGTCGGGGTCGATGCGCAGGGCCGTGCGGGCGCCGCAGGAGGAGAGCGCCGCGAGGGCGGCGGCGCAGAGGAGACCGTGGCGCGAGGCGGCCCTCATCGGACGCGCGCGGCCTGCTTGAGCGCGCGGGCGATGCGACCAGAGAGGGGTGTGCGTGGCATCGGGGGTCGAGATCCTCCAGGCGCAGACACTACTCCCTGATCGCTGGGGAGGTGACGGGGCGAGGATCATGCGGACGCGACGTGCGCCTTCCGGCCCGTCTTCAGGTGATCGAACACCGCGCGCACCCGGCGCACGCCGGCGTGCGCCGCGCGATGACCAGCTGGCACACCCCGACGCCTCATCCCTCTCCCCTGCCCTCTCCTTCGGCTACGCCCCCGTGAACACCGCCGCGCGACGCTCCACCGCCGCCGCGAGCCCCTCGCCCAGGTCGGCGCTCCCGTAGCTCTCGGCCTGGCGAAACGCCTCGCTCTCCAGCGCCGCCCGCAGCGCCGCCGGGTCGAGGCCCAGCGAGGCCTTCAGCGCCCGCACCGCGAGCGGCGCGTTGCGCGCGATCTGCCCCGCCAGGGCCTGCGCCCGGGGCAGCACCTCGGCCGCGGGCACGGCCTCCAGCGCCACGCCGATGCGCGCCGCCTCGCGCCCGTCGAAGCGCCGCCCGGTGAGCAGCAGCTCCGCGGCCCGCTGCGCCCCCACGCGGCGCGGCAGGAGGTACGTCGCTCCCATGCCCGGGTGCAGCCCCAGCTGCGCGAAGTTGAGCGCGAGCTTCGCGTCCTCGTCGACCACGCAGAGGTCGCACGCCAGCGCCACGCAGAGCCCCGCGCCGATGGCCGCGCCGCGCACCGCCGCGACGGTCGGCACCGCGAGGCCCGTGACCGACAGGTAGCGCGCGTAGAAGTCGAGCATGAAGGCCCGGGCCTCCATGAAGCGCGCGGCGCGCAGGCGCTCGAGCATCTTCAGGTCGCCGCCGCCGGAGAAGGCGTCGCCCGCGCCGGTGAGCACCACCGCGCGCACGTCGGGCTCGTCGCGCAGCCGGGCGACGGCCGCGGCGAGCGCGTCGCCGAGCTCGGGGGTCATCGCGTTGCGACGGCGGGGGTCGTTGAGGGTGACGGTCGCGACCTGGTCGACGACCTCGACGAGCACGGCGGAGGGATGAGCTTCCATGAGGGGCGCGACTCTAGCGCGGCAGGGGCACGCCGGTGCCGCCGTGGCCGCAGTAGCCCGTGGGGTTGAGCTCGCAGTACTGCTGGTGCGACGCCTCGGCGAAGTAGAAGGGCGGCGCGGGGCGGATCTCCGTGGTGATCGCGGCGGAGCGCCCGGCGGCGCGGAGGGCGGCGGCGTAGCGGGCGCGCGAGGCCTGCGCGGCGAGGCGCTGGGGCTCGGTGGTGGTGTAGAGGGCGGAGCGGTACTGGGTGCCGAGGTCGTTGCCCTGGCGCATGCCCTGGGTGGGGTCGTGGTTCTCCCAGAACACCGCGAGCAGCTGGTCGTACGAGACGCGCCGCGGGTCGAACAGCACGCGCACCACCTCGGCGTGGCCGGTGTCGCCCGAGCATACCTCGCGGTAGGTGGGGTGGGGGGTGGCCCCACCCGCGTAGCCGACGGCGGTGGAGACCACCCCGGGGTGATGGAAGAAGTGCTGCTCGGCGCCCCAGAAGCAGCCCATCCCGAAGACGGCTACTTCGGTGTCGGGAATGGCGATGTCCAATGGGGTTCCGAAGACGTGATGGGCGGGGGCCAGGGCCATCGGGGTGGAGCGTCCGGGGAGGGCCTCGCCGGGACTCGGGAGGCGGGCGCTCTGGGCGCCGACGTAGGGGCGCGCCACGATGAAGACCACCGCGAGCGCGAGCGCAAACAGGGTCCATCGGGTGGAGGCGCTCATTGGGCTTGTTGGATGACTACGGCGGCGGGGTGGAGGCGGTTACGGGCCATGCGTCGAGGCTCGCGCCGACGCACGGCCCCGTCGGGCCGTGTGAATCAGGGCGTGGCAGGCGCCGGGTTGAGCTGCCCGCGCACCTCGCCGCCCGCGTGCATCGCCGAGTGCACGTTGGCGTAGATCTCCCGCATGCCGAGGCCCATGAGCAGCGCCGCGCTGGCGGGCACCGGCCCGGTGCTGCGCAGCGCCATGCCCGTGAACATCAGCGGCGTCACCACGTCGCCGCCCACCCCGAGCGCGCCGCGGTGCAGGTGCGCCGCCGTCGGCGTCACGCCCGTCACCACGCCGTCGTAGGTCAGCGTGTCGCGGTTGGCGCCCACGATCACCCCGAGCGTCCCGGCGGCCATCGTCGTCACCGGCGGGAGTTCTTCCATCCCGTTCATGCGCGCGAGGTAGAGCCGCTCGGCCGGCCGCAGGATCTGCCCCCGGATCTCCCCCGCCGGTGACCCCGCGCTGTGCACGTTGACGTACCAGCGCCCCGCCTCGAGGTCGGCCACGCTCGACGCCGTGACGGTGCGCGTCCCGAGGTAGTCGCCGCTGGGCACGGGCCCCGGGTCGGAGAGGTCGATGAGCACCCCGCCGTTGATGCCCGCCGTGCCCGTGTGGATGTGCGACGCCGTCGCGGCCATGGTCATCCCCGTGACATGCACCGCGAAGCGCAGCCGGTTGGCCGTCGTGTCCACGAGGAACTCCGCCACCCCGCGGCTGGCCGTGGTGACCGGCGGGTTCTCCTGGTCGCCCGAGAGCTGCGCCGTGTACACGGTCTCCCCCGGCTGCACGATCTGCCCGCGCAGCTCGCCCTCCGCGAAGCCCGCGCTGGTGATGTTCACGTAGGTGCGGCCCTCCACGATGGCGCGCGCCTGGTCGGCCGTGAGCCCGGTGGTGCCGATGGTGGTGCCGCCGTTGTTGGTCAGCGAGAGCAGCATCGTCCCGGCCTCGCCCGCGAGCCCGAGGTAGAGCCGCGTCGTCAGCGGCACCAGCACCGTGTGCGTGATCGTGTACGAGAGCAGCGCGCGGTCGGGGCTGAGCGTAAAGGTCACCGTGCCGGTCGCCGCGCTGGTGTACGCCGGCGGGACCACCTGCCGACCCGAGAGCGCCGCCGTCAGCACCAGGGCCGAGCCCGCGTCCACCATGGGGACGTCGACCGGCGCCGCGGGAACATCGACCCCTGCGTCGGTGGTCCCGCTGTCGGCGACCCCGCTGTCGGTGACCGGCACCGGGTCGTCGCCGCAGCCGGTGAGACCAAGGCCCGCGGTCGACGAGGCGAGCACGACGGCGATGATTCGATGAAGGGTCATAAGCGATCTCCCCATGGGCGATGGTCTCGGAGGGATGAGGCCACGACGCGCGGCCCCCACGAGACACCCCATGATGCGCCCGGCAGCACCGCCCGCGCCAACGCCCCTTTCCCCCGCTACGGGTGACACAAACCCCTCCCGCGGCGGTTATGCTGCCACGCGATGCTGACCCACGTGGTGTTCTTCAAGCTCATCGACCCCTCCCCCGAGGTCGCCGCCGAGGCCCGGGAGCGCATCCTCGCGATGCGCGGTCACATCCCGCAGCTGCGGGACATCGAGGCCGGCGTCGACGTCGTGCGCTCCGAGCGCTCCTGGGACGTCGCCCTCATCGCGCGCTTCGACGGCCGCGCCGACCTCGACGCCTACAGCGTCCACCCCGCACACCTCGCCCTGGTCGACTGGATCGTGCCGCGCCGCGAGCGCTCCTGCGTCGTCGACTACGAGACGCCCTGAGCGAGCCTTACGGCGCCTCGCGGCGGGCGAGCAGGCCCGCCTCGCGCAGGGTGGCCACCACCGCGCCGGTGACCGAGGCCGAGGCCGCCTCGCGCCGGCTTATCGTCAGGCCGTCGAGCACTTCGCAGCCTCCCGCGCCCTGACAGATCGCCGGGTGGCCGTCCACGATCTGCACCCGACTGGACATCGACAGCGCGCCCCGCTGGGCCTCGCCCACTGTCATGCGGCGCCACTCGGCCGAGGCGGTCACCAGGGTCCAGAACTCACCCTGACGCCAGCTCGCGCCGTCCGCGCTCCACGCGCGCTCCACCGCGAGCACCGCGTCAAAGCCATGAACCTCGATCGCACCCACCAGTCGGGTGTTCGCACCATCGCGACAGCCGTCGACCACCTCGGCACCCGGCCCGAGGCCACGCAGGCACGTGCCAGTGTTGGCGATTTCCAGTCGGCCTAGCACGTTACCGGTGCCCATGATCTGCTCGCAATGCCCGCCTGGGCACACCGCCCCACAGGTCACTCGCACCCCGCCGAGCGGGTCGCTCGGACTCGCGCCCGGTATCGACATCCGGCCCATGAAACCGCCCACGCACATCGCGGTCACCTCGGGCGATGCACCGCGCAGCAGGTCGACGGGGGCCGCGAGGCGCATCGCCTCCAGGCGCATCCCGGGGCTGCTCATCAGCCGGTGGCCGCCCGCCTCGGCCACCGCAAGCACCGCCACCGTGTCGACGCTGCGGCGCGCGTAGAGCTGCGCCGTCATGTCAACGCTGCCCTCCAGGTGCCAGCGGTCGCCCACCCGGACGCAGCGGGCGTTCGCCCCCGGGGCGTCGCCGCAGGTAAGACGCACCACGCGGCCGTGGTTGCCGTCTGCGCTGCGCATCCGGCCGGTGCCCACGCCCACGTCCGAGAGGTGCACCGTGAGCGTCGGCGCGTCGCCGTCGGGTGAGACGATGTCGCCTGCCACCGCCAGCCGGTCGCCGTCCTGGGCCATCCAGATCGAGCCGCGCTCGTTGGTGACCACCGGAGTGAAAGCGGCCCACTCGGCGAGCCGGCCGTCGGCGAGGGCGCCGGAGAGCGCGGCGAGGGAGCGCCGCGGCGCGACGCCCGGCGTGGGGGCGAGGGCGTCGGTTTCCCGCTGCGCGACGAAGCGGTCGCCCACGCGGCTGTAGCGCACCACGCTCGACTGCTCCAGCGGCAGCCGCGGGTCGATCACCCGGAAGTGGAACTCCGCATGGTGCACCCCGGCCTCGGTCACGTCGACGATGCGAGCGCGGACGTCGGCGACGAGGCGCCGGGTGCGGACCGCTTGCGCGGCGAGGCAGCGGTCGACCAATTCGTGGGCCATCTCGGTCCAGCGGCCGTCGATGAGGCCCCAGACAGCGACGCGCTCGGGGGTGACGCCGCAGGAACTCGCCCGCTCGCCAGCGCGCGACCGGATCACCGCGAAGTGCTCCGAGCCCACCACCGTGCGGGTCACGTTGAGCACGCTGGTGCCCGTCGGCCCGACCGGCACGTTGGCCCCCGGCAGGGAGGCCGTGACGTCCTCTGCCGAGGCCACAGCGGGGATGCAGAGCAAGAGACAGACGGCGCCGACGGTGGATGCACGCATGGGGGACTTCAGATTTCTTGTGTAGAGGGAGCGAGGACGGTGGTGGGCGGCGCCCCGGCGCGGCTCTCTTCCCGAGAGCCCTTCGCGCGAGCGCCGCTTCGTTCAGGTTTATCGGACATCCTGGAGAGTCCATGAGCGGGCGCGGCCATTTCGGTGGGCCCTACAACGCCAGCGGGGCCGCAGGTGCCGCGATGTGGGTGTGCCGATGACCGCGCGCCGCCGCTTGCGATAGCCTCCGCGCCCCATGCGCATCGACCCGCACTCGTACACCGACGACCGCCACGCCCACGTCACCTCGCTCGCGTGGGAGGCGCGCGTCGACTTCGCGACCAGCACCCTGCACGCCACCGCGACGCTGCGGCTCGACGCGCCCTCCGCGGGCCCGCTCGACCTCGACACCCGCGGCCTCGACGTCTCCGCCGTCACCGACGACCAGGGCCGCGCGGTGGACTTCGTGATGCACCCCGCGGAGGCCATCCTGGGGTCGCGCCTCGCGCTCACCCTCGGCGAGGGCACCTGCGCCGTGACCGTGGCGTACCGCACCGCCGCCGACGCGAGCGCCCTCCAGTGGCTCGACCCCGCGCAGACCGCGGGGGCAGTGCACCCGTACCTCTTCTCGCAGTGCCAGGCCATCCACGCGCGCTCGGTGGTGCCGCTCCAGGACACGCCGCAGCGGCGCATCACCTTCACGGCGGCGCTCACCGTCCCCGCCGCCCTGCGCGGGCTCATGGCCGCGGCCTTCGAGGGGCGCGACGAGCGCGGCGACGCGGCCGTCGAGCGCTGGACCATGCCGCAGCCCATCGCGCCGTACCTCTTCGCCTTCGCGGTGGGCCAGCTCGAGGCGCGCGAGCTCGGCGCGCGCTCGAGGGTGTGGGCCGAGCCCTCGGTGGTCGACGGCGCGGCGTGGGAGTTCGCCGAGGTCGACGGGATGCTCGCCGCGGGCGAGTCCCTCTTCGGCCCCTACGCGTGGGACCGCTTCGACATCCTCGTGATGCCCCCGTCGTTTCCGTACGGCGGCATGGAGAACCCGCGGCTCACCTTCGTCACGCCCACCCTGCTCGCGGGCGACCGCTCGCAGGTGCGGGTGATCGCCCATGAGCTCGCCCACGCGTGGAGCGGCAACCTCGTCACCAACGCCCACGCAGGGCACTTCTGGCTCAACGAGGGCTGGACCCGCTACGCCGAGCTGCGGATGGTCGAGGTGCTCGAGGGCCCCGACACCGCCGCCCTCGTGGCCGCCATCTGCCGGAAGGACCTCGACGAGACCCTCGCGCGGCTCATCGACGAGGGCCACGGCGGACTCACCCGCCTGCGCACCCACCTCGAGGGCATCGACCCCGACGAGGCCTTCAGCGTGGTGCCCTACGACAAGGGCCAGCTCTTCCTGCGGGCCATCGAGGACGCCGTCGGGCGCGAGCGCTTCGACGCCTTCGCGAAGGCCTACCTGGACACCTTCCGCTTCGGGGCCGTGACCACCGATGGCTTCCTGGCGTTCACCGAGCGCGCGCTGCCGGGCATCCTGGCGCGCGTCGACGCGCCGCGCTGGGTCGACGGCGAGGGCCTCCCCCCCGACGCCCCCACGACGAGGGCCGCGCGCCTCGACGCCGTCATCGCCATGGGCGACGCCCTCCCCCCCGCAGGCACCGCCCTCTCCGCCACCGAGTGGAACCTCTGGCTCGAACGCCTCCCGCGCCCGCAGACCGCGGACTACTGCGCGGCCCTCGACGAGCGCTTCGGCTTTACCCGATCGGGTAACATGGAGGTGAAGGTCGCGTGGCTGCGCCTGGCGCTCGCGAGCGGCTACGGGCCCGTCCTGCCCGAGGTCGAGCGGGTGCTCGGCGCGGTGGGACGGATGAAGTACCTCGTGCCCCTCTACAGCGCCCTGCTGGCGCGCCCGGAGACCCGCGACCTCGCACGCGCCACCTTCGCCCGCCGCAGCGCGGGCTACCACCCCATCGCCCGAGCCGTCGTCCGCGGCCGGCTCGACCGTTCGCCGGCCTAGATCGTCCCGTCGCGTAAAGTTCACACGGCGCTTGGTTGACCTTCCTCGCGACCTCGCGAGACAGTGCCGGTTGTCGGACGCACTTCGCGCGGGTCGCGCGATCGTCAGGAGGTACCGCCGTGAGATGGATCCACGCGATGAGCGCCGCAGCCCTGGTGATGGGGGCGTCGGCGGTGGCAAGACCCGCTGAAGCCTCTCCAACGCGCGAGCAATACCGGCTCTTCCGAGCCCTCTCCATCGACCTCCAGGGGCGCATCCCCCTGCCCGACGAGATCGCTGCCTTCGAGCGCCCCGGCTTCGACCTCGACGCCTGGATCGACCAGCGCCTCCAGGGCCCGGCCTACGCCGAGCGCCTGCGCCGGGTGTACCTCGAC
>CAIOSS010000508.1 GCA_903860995.1 uncultured delta proteobacterium
AGTACGTCTCTCGCAATCGGAACGTCGGTGGACTCCCATCCCCAAGGCGATATCCATGGGGAGATACTAATCCGGTTGAGATGTTCTCCGGGTATCCAAGGTCGACTCCCTGCGAGAGGGCACAGTTCGAGAATTGTATCGGCGATGACGGTGGGCGGACGCGTAGGGTCGCCAGTTTTCCTGCCAACGGAGGGATCTTCGATCTATCGGGCAACGTTGCAGAGTGGATTGCCGATGCTGCTGAGAGCTATGGATTCGAACCCTGCTGGGGACCGACGCCCGTAGCGTTGCTCAATCCCGTATGCAACGCCACGGGTACAGGTCGCTCCACTCGTGGAGGGAGCTTTGGAAGCGGTGGGCGTGAAAGTCTCTTGGCTTCATCTCGAAGCAGTCGCGTCCCAACTGTCACCGAGGATGAACTCGGCTTCCGCTGCGTCCGCTCCCCCTGAGCCCACTTCTCTTCGCCGTTTCCGCCGCCCGGCGCCCCTTCGCGCAGCTTGACACCCCACAACCCCCCGACTAGTTCCCGGTCACGCCCGTGATCGAGACCCATCAGCTCACCCGCCGCTTCGGATCGCGCACTGCCGTCGAGGCGCTCACCTTCTCCATCCCGAAGGGGTCCATCGTCGGCTTCCTCGGTCCCAACGGGGCCGGTAAGAGCACTACCCTCAAGATGCTCGCGGGCTTCCTCCCGCCCACCTCCGGAAGCGCCCGCATCGGCGGCCTCGACGTCGTCACCGACTCCCTCGCCGCCCGGCGCCTCATCGGGTACATGCCCGAGAGCGTCCCGCTGCATCCGGAGATGCGCGTCCGCGAGTACCTCCGCTTCCGCGCGGAGATCAAGGGCATCACCCGCCAGCGCGACGCCGCCGTCGACCGCGCCCTCGAGCTTGCTGACGTCGCCGACGTCGCGCCGCGGCTCATCGGCGAGCTATCCAAGGGCTACAAGCAGCGCGTCGGGCTCGCCGACGCCCTCGTCGCCCGGCCCCCGCTGCTCATCCTCGACGAGCCCACCGAGGGCCTCGACCCCAACCAGATCCTGCGCTTCCGCGACATGCTCAAGCGCCTCGGCGCCGAGCACACCATCTTCCTCTCCACGCACATCATGCAGGAGGTCGAGGCCGTCTGTGAGCGCGTCGTCATCATCCACAAGGGACACATCGCCGCCAACGGCCCCCTCGAGGAGGTGCGCGCGCAGCTCACCGGCGGCGAGCGCGACGTGGTCGTGAAGCTGCACCCGCGCGCCCACCACGACGCCTGGACGAGCGACCCCGCCGCCGCCGCCAGGGCGCTCGTCGACGAGGTGGAAGGGCTCTCGCTCCGCGGCGCCACCGCCGAGGGAGAGGTCGTCAGCGTGGTCGTGCGCTCGCTGGAGCGGGGCGACGCGGTAGAGGCCCTCGTCGCGAAGTGCGTCCACGCCGGGCTCGGCGTGCGCGCGGTGTCCCCGCAGGCGGGCAGCCTCGAACGGGTGTTCCATGCGCTCACGGGCGCGGAGGGCGAAGCGTGAGAACAGCCTGGGCGATCTACAAGCGCGAGCTCATCGGGACCTTCTGCTCGCCCCTCGCCTACGTGGTGATGGTGGCCTTCCTGGTCTTCAACGGCGTGGTGTTCTGGTTCTTCATGTCGATGACCGCGGACAACCCCGCGCTCACCGGCTCGCGCTCGCCGCTCCAGATGTTCTTCGGCAGCACCATCCTCTCGGTGCTCACGCTCCTCGTCTTCAGCCCCGCGACCACCATGCGCACCTTCGCCGAAGAGCGCCGCGCCCGCACCTTCGAGACCCTCTTCACCGCGCCCGTCACCGACCTCGAGGTCGTCGCCGGCAAGTACCTCGGCTCGATGACCTTCTACGCCGCCCTCTGGGCGCCGACGCTGCTCTACGCCCTCGTGGTCAAGCGCTACGGCCCCGTCGACTGGGGCGCGCTCGCCGCCGGCTACGCGGGGATGCTCCTCATCGGCTCGGCCTTCGTCGGCCTCGGCGTGCTCATGTCCGCCATCGCCCGCTCGCAGGTCGTCGCGTACATGCTCACCTTCATGGCCATCGGCGGCGTGATGTTCGCCCTCGGACTCGGGTCGTACGTCTTCCAGGAAGAGTCCACCCGGCGCTTCTTCTCCTACGTAAATCTCTGGGAGCACATGGAGCACTTCTCCGTCGGGCTCATCGACTCCCGCGCCCTCGTCTATTACGGCTCCGTCGCCGTCTGCTCGCTGGCCCTCGCCACGCGAACCCTCTCGGTCCGAAGGGAGTCGTGATGAGCGACGCCGAAGCCACACCCGACAAGCCCGCGGCCGGCGACAACGCCCCGCCCCCGTGGCTCGACCGCATGATGAACGGCCCCGTGTGGGCCCTCCTCGTCGTCGCCCTCTTCGCGCTGGTGAACTACACCGCCGCGCGCCACTACCGCCGCTGGGACTGGACCTCCACCCAGCGCTTCACCCTCTCCTCGCGCTCCGTCGAGATCGTCCGCGGCCTCCGCGAGCCCGTCGAGCTCTACGTCCTGCTCTCCAGCCGCGACCCCCTCTACGCCGAGACCCACGAGCTCGCCGAGCGCTACGCCGCCGCCTCCCCGAAGGTGCGCCTGCATCGCATCGACCCCGACCGCCAGCGCGAGCGCCTCATCGCCCTCGCGCAGGAGCTCGACCCGCACCTCCTCGACCGCACCGCCGAGGGCCGCACCCTCGCCACCGCGGGCATCCTCGTGCGCCGCGGCAACCGCCACTGGGAGGTCGAGCGCGAGCAGCTCCACGAGCTCGGGCCGCAGCAGCAGGGCGAGGAGGGCAACGACGCCTCGCGCCTGCTCAACGCCAAGATCACCGTCGAGCGGCGCATGTCCGAGGCGCTGCTCCAGGTCGACCGCGAGCGCGCCACCACCCTGTGCTTCTCCGCGGGCCACGCCGAGATGCCCCTCGCCTCGGGCGACCGCGCCGCCGCGGGCCTCGCCGACGACCTCCGCCACCTCAACTTCGTCGTGCGCGAGGCGGAGATCCGCGGCCAGACGGGCGTCCCCGCGGACTGCGACGCGCTCGTCATCGCCGGGCCGCAGCGGGCCTGGGCGCGCGAAGACTCCGACGCCGTCGTGCGCTACCTGCGCGGCGGCGGCAACGTGGCGATGTTCCTCGACCCCGTGGTGCTGGAGGGCAGGGTGGTCCCGACGGGCCTCGAAGACGTCGTGGGCATGGCGGGCATCGGCCTGCCGCCCGCGGTGATCGTCGAGTCCGACCCCGACCACCTGCTGCCCGACTCTCCCCCGGTGCACTTCCGCGCCGACACCTGGAACGAACACGAGATCACCGGCGACCTCCGCGGCGCCTCGGTGCTCGTCGGCATGGCCCGTCCCGTCGTGCGCGCCGAGGGCTCGCAGGGCGCCACCTCGCTGCTGCTCTCCAGCCCGCAAGCCTGGGGCGAGACGGCCATCGCCGAGCTCCTGCGCACCTTCGTGCCCTCCAAGGGCGCCGACGACGTACAGGGGCCGGTGAGCCTCGCCATGGCGGGAATGATCTCCGACGGCCGCTCGCGCGGCGAGGGCGTGGCCTCCGGGCGCGTCGTCGTCGTGGGCAGCTCGGAGATGGTCGGCGCGGACTACTTCAACATCCGGGTGCGCGCCTCGGTGGCCAACGCCAACCTCGCGGAGGCCGTCATCGGGTGGATCACCGCGCGGCGCGAGCTGGTGAACATCCCCGCCCGCCCGGTCGACCGCGCGGCGCTGATGGTGAGCGGCCGCGACCTCACCAAGATCGGCGTCTACGTGATGCTGCTCATCCCGCTGGCCGCGGCCCTCGTCGGGCTCGCGGTGTCGCGCGCCAGGAAGAACATCGCGTGAAGCGCTACCGCGGACAGCTCGTGCTCGCGGCCATGATCGCGGGCTTCACGGCCTTCACGCTCTGGGACCGGCACCGCGCCACCACCGGCGACATCGACTCGCGCCGGCGCAACGTGTGGCGGGCCTTCCACCGCGAGCGCGTCGACCGCATCGAGGTGACCCACGCGAGCGGGCGCTACGAGCTCGTGCGCCGCGCGCAGGCGTGGAGCGTGCGGGTCGGGACGGTGGTTCGCCCGGCGGACGCCGTGGAGGTCGAGCGGGTGCTCTCGGAGATCGAAGGGGCCGAGGCGTCCCGCACGCTCGGGACGCTCGACGGCGACGCGCGGCGGCGCTTCGGGCTCGAGCACGCGCACACGACGGTGGTGGTGCACGAGGGCCCCGAGGTCTCCGCCCGCTTCGCCCTCGGGGGCGCCGTCGAGCGCGAGGACAAGGTGTACGTCGAGGCCGGCGCGCAGGAGGGCGGGCGCGACGCCGCCCGCGTGGGCGTGGTGCTGGCGCGCTCCTTCGGCGAGCTCTTCGACCGCATGGCGACGGCGTACCGCGACCGCGCCGTGGCCGACGTCGACCCCGGGCGGCTCGATCGCATCAGCGTGACCCACGAGGCGCGCCGCATCGAGCTGACCCGCGCCGGGGGCGTGTGGCGCCTGACGGAGCCCGCACTGGGCCGGGCCTCGCGCGGGGCGGTGGAGGCGATGACCTCGCAGCTGCGCGAGCTGCGCGCCGAGCGCGTGGTGGCCGACGACGCGGACGCGACCGCGCTGCGAAGGTACGGGCTGGAGCCGCCGCTCACGCGGGTGGAGATGCGCCGCGGGGCCATCGAGCCCGTGGTGCTCCGGCTGGGTGACCCGTGCCCGGGGCACGACGGCGAGGTGGCGGCGACCCGCGAGGGGACGGGCACCGTGGTGTGCTTCCCGCGGAGCTTCGTGGACGCGCTTCGGGTTCCGCCGGAGGGCTTGAGGGACGACCACGTGCTCGCGGCGCGGACCGACGAGGTCTCGCGCGTTCGTATCTCGGGCGGCGCCCCCGGCGGGGCCGAGCTCGTGCTCGACCGCTCGGGCGTCAACTGGGCCGCCACCCCGCGCGGCGTGACCATCGACCCGGAGGCGCTGGAGTCGTGGCTCACCACCCTGCACGACCTCTCGACGGAGCAGCGCGTCGCCCCCGACACCCGCGCGGCGCACGGCCTCGGCGCCGACGCGCGCACCATCATCGTGGAGCGCGACGGCGTCGACGGCCACGAGCGCATCGTGGTCGGCGCCGCCGACGCGACCGGGGTGTACGCCAGCCGCGACGACGAGCCGGTGGTGCTGCGCTTCCCCCCGTCGGCGGCGGAGGTGCTGGTGGTCGACGCGCTGCGGTTCCGCCCGAGGGCGCTGCTGCACGACACCGTGGACGACCTCCGCGCGCTGCTCGTGGACGTGGGCTCGATGCACGAGGAGATCGTGCGGAGCGAAGGGGGCTTCCGGCTGTCGCGCCCGCTGGCGCAGCGCGCCGACCCCGCGCTGGTGACCGACCTGGGCCGGCAGCTGGCCGCGCTGGAGGTCGAGCGCTGGGTCCGCACGACGGCGCTGCCCGAGCACGGCCTGGCGGCGCCGCGGGCGAGGGTGGTCGCGCGCTTCGAGGGCGCCGGGGTGCAGGGCGACGGCGGCGTCGACGCGGCCGTGGCGCCGGTGCGCACCTACGCGTTGAGCCTCGGCGCGAGCGCGCCTGGCGGCGGGAGCTACGCGGCGCTCGACGGCGGCCCCGGGGTGTTCGTGCTGCCCCGCGGCTTCGTCGACCTCATCACGCAGTCCCACCTCGATCGCAGCGTGGCCCTGGTGGCGCGCGACGAGCTCACCCGCCTGTCGCTGCGCTTCTCGAGCCCGGCGCGCGTGGTGACCCTCGTGCGCGACGGCGAGCGCTGGCGCACCGAAGCGGGCGCGCCCGCGGACGAGTCGCGGGTCGACGGCCTGCTCGGGACGCTCAGCGCAATGGGCGCCGTGCGGGCCTTCGCGTACGGCCCGCCGGGCCCGGAGATGGGCTTCGCGGTGCCGACGGTGGTCATCGAGGCGAGCTACGGCGGCGACGCCGGGGCGCGGCGCGAGCGCGTGGTCGTGGGCGCGCGGTACGGCAGCGGCGAGGACGCGGGGTACTACCTCCGACGCGATGGGATTGACGCGACGCTCGCGTGGCCCGAACCGGTGATCGACGCAGTGCGGGGCTTCACGCCGTAGCGCCGGTCCAACGGGGTTGCGTCGCTCCTGCGGCGCTGCGGTCCGAAGGGCGGACGCCGATGCTGGAAAGTTGCAGTAAATGGTCGGGCTCCGTTGACGAGGCGCCGGGGAGGGCGCCATGAGAGGGGGCCGCACGGTGGCCCGATGAGGGCGTCAGAGCCGCCGGGTGGTGCTCCGTCTCGGCATTCGGAGGGAGGTTTGCGGTGGGGCTCATTCAGGCACGACTTGAGTCGGGGTTGATCCCACACCGCTGGGGGTCCGAGGCGGTGTGTTCCAAGGTGCAGCTGGACGAGGCGCGGGCCTCCCTTCAGATGCGCTTTCTCGTCGTGGCGCCGCGCCGGCTCGACGCGCTGCGGGTCGCCCTGCGCACCGCACCCGGCGACGAGCTCGCGCGCCGTGACCTGCAGCGCCTCGGGCATCAGCTGCACGGCACCGCGGCCACGGTGGGCTTCGGCGACCTCGGCCTCCTCGGCGGTGTCGTCGAGCGCGCGGCCGCGGCGTCCCCCTACGGCGACGATCACCACGCCCGCGCAGCGGCGGCGGTCGAGCTCATCGGCGAGTACCTCGCGCGCGCCCGGGGCGAGCTCTCCCCCATCTCCCTGTCCGACGACCCGCGCTTCGTGGCCCTGCTCTGCGCGGTTCAATGAAACCCTGCGC
Organism: uncultured delta proteobacterium; assembly: GCA_903860995.1. GTDB lineage: Bacteria > Myxococcota_A > Polyangia > Polyangiales > SCUS01. The sequence continues at coordinate 6,692 of CAIOSS010000508.1, forward strand.
CACATGCGGCATCCAGGCGGGAGACGGCGCGACGCGCTGTCGCCTGTGCGAGAGCCCCCTCGGCGACGCGCCCGCGCCCGCGCCCATGCTCGTCGAGGGGCGCTACGAGGTGCAGTCGACCCTCGGCCGCGGTCAGCAGGGGATGGTGTACCTCGCGCGCGACCTCGGGCTCGGCCGCCTGGTGGCGCTCAAGGTGCTGCACCCCGCGCACGCGGGCATCTCGACGGCGGCGTCGCGGCTGCAGCGTGAGGCGGCCGCGCTCGCGGCGGTGCGCAGCGACCACGTCGCGCAGGTGTATGCCTTCGGCGCGCACCGGGACACCTTCTTCCTGGCGATGGAGTACGTGGAGGGGCGCAACCTCGACGCGCTGGTGGCCGAGCACGCGGCGCACCGGGAGTTCATCCCGACGCACCGGGGGCTGACCATCCTGCGGGAGCTCGCGGACGGTCTCACCAGCCTGCACACCGCGGGCATCGTGCACCGCGACGTGAAGCCCTCCAACGTGATGATCGAGCAGGGCACCGGGCGCACGGTGCTGCTCGACCTCGGGCTCGCGCGCTCGCTGGTGGAGCCGGTCGACCCGCGGCTCTCCTTCGTCGGGACGCCGGCGTACATGGCCCCGGAGACCATCCTCGGCGAGGACGCCTCGCAGATCGCCGGGCACACGGACGTGTACTCGCTCGCCTGCACGGCCTTCGAGCTCTTCACCGGCGAGCCACCGTTCTCCTTCGGCACCATCCCCGAGACCCTCGCGCACCAGATGTGGGACGCGCCGCCGCGGCTCTCCAGCCGTCGCCCGGAGCTGGCCTTCCTCGACCCGGTCATCGAGCGCGCCCTCTGCAAGGACCCCAACGCGCGCTACCAGACCTGCGCGGAGCTGATCGCCGCGGTCGACGGGGTCTGCGCCGAGTGGCCGCGACTCCAGTGGTCGGGCGACGTCGACACGCTCACCGAGGCGCCGTCGCTGCGCCTGATGGTCATCGACGACGATGAGGTGTTCAGCGAGTTCGCGGCGGGGGCGTGCGCGCTGGCCCTGCCGGGCATCGCGCTCGACCTCGTGTGCGCGTCGTCGGGCCTGGAGGCCCTGCAGTCCGCGGCGCTCTCGCGGCCCGACGTGGTGGTGCTGGACTACGACATGCCCCTGCTCGATGGCCTGGCGACGCTCTCGTACCTCCGCGCGATGCCCGGCGGGCACGGCTCGCAGGTGATGCTGGTGAGCTCCAACATGCGGCACCTGCCGAAGTGGCGCTTCGCCGCGATGGGGGTCACGGACTTCCTGGAGAAGCCGGTCGACCTCGAGGAGTTCGCCGACACGCTCGGCGACGTGGCGGGGCGGGCCTTCGCGCACCGCAGCCGCTTCGAGCGGGCGAGGCCGCCGTGAAGACCGACGGCGCACCGCCGGGGGCCGCGCCGGACGAGGCCGCCGCGGCGACGGAGCGAGCAGAGCAGGCCCGCGAGCGCATCGCCCTGCTCGGCACGCTCGCCGCCGGGGTGACGCACGAGATCAACAACCCGCTGACGTACGTGATGGCCAGCCTCGACCAGGCGCTGGAGGAGGTGCGCGCGCTCGCCGACGCCGTGCCCTCGCTCCACGGGACGCTGGCGATCATGCAGGAGGCCCGCGACGGCGCCGAGCGGGCGTGGCTGGTCGCCCGCGACGTGCGCACCTTCTCGCGGCGCGAGCCCGGCGCCGTGGGTCCGGTCGACCTGCGGCGGGTGCTCGACGCCACCGTGCGCCTCGCGCGCCACGACGTCTCGGCGCGCGCCACGCTGGTGCAGGACTACGCCGGGGTGCCGCCCGTGACGGGGAGCGAGGTCGGCCTGGGGCAGGTGTTCCTCAACCTGGTGATGAACGCCGCGCAGGCGATTCCACCGGGCGACGCGCAGCGCAACCGAATCTGTATCCACGGTCGCGAGGAGCTCGGGCGGGTGATCGTGGAGGTGAGCGACACGGGCGAGGGCATCGCGCCCGGCGTGATCGAACACATCTTCGACCCCTTCTTCACCACCAAGGCCGAGGGCCTCGGCACCGGGCTCGGGCTCTCGATCACCCACGAGATCGTGAGGTCCTTCGGCGGTGTCATCGAGGTCGCCAGCGAGCCGGGGCGGGGCACCAGGTTCACGGTGTCGCTCGGGGCGCTGCCCCGGGAGAGCGTGCGCTCGTCGCGCCCGCCGTCGCGCATGGGCCGGGTGCTGGTGGTCGACGACGACCCGCTGGTGGCCGAGGCGGTGCGCCAGGCGCTCTCGTCGGAGAACCACGTCGCGGTGGCGTCCACCGGCTCCGAGGCCCTCTCGATGGTCTCCCGAGGCGGCAGCTTCGACGCGATCTTCTGCGACCTGATGATGCCCGAGATGGACGGGATGCGCTTCTACGACGAGGTGGCGCAGGTCGCGGGGTCGGTCACCGAGGTGATCGCGTTCTTGTCGGGCGGGGTCGGCGACGCGGCGACCAGGGTCTTCCTGGCGCGCACCGGGCGCCCGGTGCTGGAGAAGCCCTTCGACCCGGAGGGCCTGCGCGAGTACGTGCGCGTCCGGGTGCGGGGCACCGCGGGGTAGCGCGCGCTCCGCGGTGGTATGGTGCCCGGCACCATGGACCCTGTCGCTGCGATGCTGTTGCCCCTGCTCTTCGTCCTGCTGATCATGGCGATGCGCTCGGTGCGCCAGGTCAACCAGTGGCAGGTCGCGCTGCGCTTCACCCTCGGGAAGTACACCGGTCGCATGGAGCCGGGCATCAGCATCGTGCTGCCGCTGTTCCAGCAGATGGTCGTGATCGACACGCGCATCCGCAACCGCGACCTGCCGGCGCAGATGGTCATCACCAAGGACAACGTCACCGCGATGATCGACGCGGTGGTCTACTACAAGGTCGTCGACCCGGAGAAGGCCACGCTCAACGTCGAGAACTACGAGACCGCCGTGCGCGACCGCGCCAAGGTCGTGCTCCGCGACATCGCGGGCGAGACGACCCTCGACGACCTGCTCCAGCACCGCGACGAGGTCGCCGCGAAGGTGCGCCTCGCGGTGGAGCAGTTCGTGGCGCAGTGGGGACTGCACGTCGAGCTCATCGCGCTGCAGGACATCCAGCTCCCGCAGATGATGCAGGAGGTGATCGCCAAGAAGGCCATCGCCGAGCGCGAGCGGCAGTTCGTGATCATCAAGTCGCAGGCCGACGTGGAGAGCGCGAAGAACTTCGCCGAGGCCGCGCGCATCCTCACCGAGTCGCCCGGCGCGATGGAGCTGCGCCGGCTGGAGGCCCTCCAGACGCTCACCGGCCACGGCGTGAGCAAGGTGATCTTCGACCTCGCGCGCCCCACGGAGGTGCACCCCGCCGCGATGGCCGCCGCCATGATGGACGACCGCACCAACGTGCGCGTCGAGCCGACGCTCAACGCCGCGGGTCAGCCGCAGACCAGCCGCGAGGAGATGACGGCGCAGACCGAGTCGATGCGCCGCGGTGCCCGCTGAGGCGATCGACGGTGAGGCGCTGCGCCGCGCGGTGATCGCCGCCGCGGGCGATGCGCGGGTGCGGGCGATGCTGGAGACCGCGGAGGTGGCGGCGGTCGCCGCGGGGGCGCACTGGGAGGCGAGCCACGGCGCTGTGCATGGGTACGCCGTGTCCGTCGGGCTCTGCGCCGAAGACCTCGCGACGCTCGACGCCTCGCCCGCCATGCGCGACCTGCTGGAGCGCGGCTTCGCCATGGCGATGGCGTCCGCGCCAGACCGATCGATGACCTCGCTCGCCACGCGCTGGAACCGTCGAGGCACCGCGCACGGTGGGAGCTACCGGGAGGTCGCGCGGTCGTCCGACGCGGTCACGCTCGACGAGGCGCTGCGGCGCTACGGCGAGGTCGCGGGGTGGTCGTCGCTGCCGACCGACCTGCAGGTCGAAGAGCACCGCGGCGGGGTGCGGGTGCGCACGGCGGCGCCGCTCGATCGCGCGGCGCAGCGGCTCATCGAGGCGGCGCTCGCCTCGCTGCTGGGTGCGGGCCGCACCGTGAGCTGGTCGATCGGCTGATCCACGGTGGATCCGCGCGACGATCAGGTCGTGGATGCTTGTAGAGCGGGGAGGACGGACCGAGACGGGGAGGGGAAGCGGGTGATCGATCAGCCGCGACGACCGCCGCCGCCGCCCCCGCGGGGACCACCACGACCGCCGCCGCCGTAACCGCCGCCGCCGTAACCGCCGCCGCCGTAACCACCGCCGCCGCCGCCGCCACCGCCGCGGTTCTCGCGCTCACGGGCTTCGTTGACGGTGAGGGCGCGGCCCCCGAAGTTGAGGCCATGGACTGCCTTGATGGCGGCCTCGGCCTCGGCGTCGCTGTTCATCTCGACGAACGCGAAGCCGCGGGGGCGGCCCGTCTCGCGGTCTTCGACGATGCGAACCTCCCGCACGCCCCCGCTGGGCGCGAAGAGGGCGCGGACCTGCGACTCGTCCGCGGTGAAGGGAAGGTTGCCGACGTAGATTCTGGATCCCATGACATGACCTCGGACTGTTGTGAGGAACCAACCATCAGACCTCAACCCCGGATGAGCACCATCCCACTGCCGCCGTGGGCGGCCACTGGAGGTCTCACACACGCCTGCGAAGTATCCACTTCGGGGCGATGTGATTCCACGAGGCGATATGAACCTATCACCGTGAAAAGGGGTTTGGTCCAGACGGCCCACGGATTTCCCCAGGCGCGAGAATCAGCCGGTGTTTGTCGCGCCCGCGAGGGCCTCGAGCCACGCCTCGGCGGGCCCGCGACGGAGCACCCCGCCGAGGTCGAAGAGGTTGATCGTGTGGACTCCGTTGGCCCGTGAGACCGCCACGTCGACGGCGAGCTCGGCGGGGTCGCGATAGCGTGGTTCGTTGCCGAGCGCGCCGACGTCCACGACGCCCACCGACACGCCCGCGGCGGCCCCGAAGCGACGGCGGGACGCGACCGCGCCCCGGGCCAGGAGGTCGAGCGCGCGGGGGCGGGGGATGAGCCCGCGGGACCAGCCCTCGATCATGGAGGTGTAGAGCATCACGCTCACGTGGTCCCAGGGGAGGGCGTCGACGGGCGCCGCGAGGGCGCGCTGCACCGGGCGCAGCCGCCCGTCGGAGGGGTCGAAGAGCACGAAGGGCAGCACCGCCGCGCTGCACTGCATCCCGCGGTCGTGCACCGACCCGATGAGCGCGCGAAACTGTCGGCGCGCGGCCACCCAGCGGGCGTGGCTGATGGAGTCGAGCGTGGGCCACACCGCGGTGGGCGAGCGCAGCGCCGTGGTGACCACGCCGAAGGGGGGCTCGAGGTCGACGGCGAGGTCGCGCACCCGCGCCCCGGCGGGCACGGCGTCGAGCACCTGGTGGACGAAGGCCGTGAAGCGCGGGGCGTTGAAGGCGTTGGCCCAGCGCCCGTCGGCGTCCTCGATCATCGGCCAGAGGCCCACGGCGACGCCCGCGTCGTTGCAGGCGCCCACGAGGGCGGCGATGCCCGGGAGGTCCCACGGGCGGACGGCGGCGATGAGCTCGACGTCGTAGCGCGCGAGCAGCGCCAGCGTGGCGGGGGCGGTGAGCTCGGCGAGGGGGAGGGTCTCGCTCCAGATCCGTCGGCGCATCGTCGGCTTCAGTCCGGCGCGCGGAAGGTCGTAGTCTCCGCGGGATGAAGATCCTCTACGGAGTGGTGGGCGAGGGGCTCGGTCACGCGATGCGCTCGCGGGTGGTGCTGGAGCACCTCATCGGCGCGGGGCACGAGGTGCAGGTGATGGCCTCGGGGCGCGCGGTGGACTTCCTGTCGAAGCGCTTCAGCGGGGTGCACCAGATCCATGGGTACCACATGATCCTGGAGGAGAACCGCGTGCGGCGCGCGAAGACCCTGTGGTCGAACGTCACCGCCGGGCTCACCGGCACGCCGAAGAACATCGCGGCGTACTTCGACCTCGTCGACGAGTTTCGCGCCGAGGCGGTGATCTCCGACTTCGAGTCGTGGACCTGGCTCTACGCGAAGAACCACCGCCTCCCGGTGATCTCCATCGACAACATGCAGGTGATCAACCGCTGCACCCTCGACCCCCGCGTGATCGACGGGCACGAGGCGGAGTTCGCGCTCACCAAGGCCTTCGTGAAGGCCAAGCTGCCCTTCTGTCACAAGTACCTGATCACCACGTTCTTCCGGCCGCCGGTGCGCAAGCCCCGCACCTCGCTGCACGCGCCCATCCTGCGGCCGGAGATCCTCGCGGCGAGCCCGTCCCGCGGAGACCACCTGCTCGTCTACCAGACGGGCGGCGGCGACGAGGTGCTCATCGAGGCGCTGAAGGCCACGGGCATCGAGTGCCGGGTGTACGGCGTGCGCCGGGACATCGACGGCGACGTGCGCGACGGCAACCTGGTGTACCGGCCCATCGGCGAGAAGGGCTTCATCGAGGACCTCGCCAGCTGCCGCGGGGTCATCGCGTCCGCGGGCTTCACGCTCATGGGCGAGGCCGTGTACCTCCGCAAGCCGATGCTCGCGGTGCCCCTCGCGCGGCAGTTCGAGCAGCTGCTCAACGCGCGCTACCTCGACCTGCTGGGCTACGGCGCGTGGTCGCCCTCGCTCGACGACCCGCGGGTGATCGCGGACTTCGTGCGGGACCTCCCGCGCTTCGAGGAGACGCTCGCGGGGTACACCCAGGACGGCAACCGCGCGCTGCTGGCCGAGCTCGACGAGACGCTCGACCGCGCGGCCGCGGGGGTGATCGATGAGGGCGGAGAGGAGGACTGAGGGGGCCTACTCGAGGCCCTCGGTCAGGCCTGGGACGAGGGTCGGGTCGACGGGCTCCTCGACGAGGGCGCCGTTGCGGACGACGTAGGCCCGGGCGCGGTGCGTCGCGTCGAGGGCCACGTCGGCCTGCACCGCGCGGGGACCGTCGGGGCCGCTGAGCCGCAGCAGGAGCGCCGCGCGCGCCGGGCGACCCGGGCGCACGCCGACCCGGGCGCGCACCAGGAAGCGGGTGCCCTCGACGGCCGTGAGGGGCTGGTGCACGCGCAGCCCGAGCGCGAGCGGCGACTCGCCGACCGCGGCGAAGGCGGGGTCGTCGGCCGAGCGGGCGAGGAGCTCGAGGCCGACGTCGGGGTGGGTCCAGCGCAGGACGACCACGTCGCGGCCCTCGGCGCGGGTGGCGCGCGTCCAGGCGCGCAGGGCGGGGTCGTCGCGGCGCTCGGCGGCGATGCGCAGCACCTCGCGCTCGAGCAGCGCGCGCAGGCCCAGCGAGAGGGCCGCGTCGCCGCTGCTCTCGGAGGCGGCGCGCAGGGTGCGCAGGGCCTCGTCCTCGCGGCCGGCGCCGAGGGCGGCGAGGGCCACGCGCACCTCGACGGCGGGGTCGCCCGGGCGCAGCGCGCGCAGCGTCACGTACTGCGCGTAGGCCTCGTCGAACCAGTCGAAGGCCAGCAGGAGGTCGCCCAGGCGCTCGCG
>CAIOSS010000509.1 GCA_903860995.1 uncultured delta proteobacterium
GCGCGAACCCCTGGCTCCCACCGGTCCGAGCGGCGTGCTGCGGGGCGGTTCACGGGCGGCCTCCGGAGCCGGCGAACTGACGGTGACCGTCACCGCGGGTCCGAGCGATGGACAAGTACTCCTGACCTGGCCTGCCGTGGCCGGCGCCGACCGCTACCGGGTCGAGCTGTTTTCCACCGAACTCGACACGCTGGCCGTGTATGGCCCTTTGTTCGAACTGGCGTTGGTGATCGACGCTGTCCGGTTGCGCGACGACGGCGCCGGCCCTGGCGCCGCTGCGGGCGTGTTGTGCCGGGTGCGGGCGCTCGGCCGGGACGGCGAGTTGGCCGTCTCGCGGCTGGCGGGTCTGGCGCTGCCTTGACGCTGATTTGACCATTTCGGCATTTTTTTCAAGCCGCCTGTGATTTTCAGAGTAATTTGGTCTCTTTGGTGGTGGACCAACGCATCCAGCCGGTCCGTATCTGCCATCCCTGGAGGCTGAGTCATGTCGTCGATGCACTCGCGGGTCGCCCCCGCCCGGCCCGGCTCTGGTCGGGCTCTCGCGGCCATCGTGCCGTTGGTCCTGATTTCCCTGCTGCTTCCCGTCGCGGCCCAGGCCGTCTCGGCAGCCGCCGGCCATCCCCTGCTGAACCCGGCGAACCTGCCGGCGCCCCTGCAGCGACCGTTGCCGGCCGCCGCGTGGAACACCCCGGGGGCCGACAAGGCGCTGACGACGACGCCGTCGTGGGAATATTCGCCGGGCGGCGACTACAGCCGGGCCGGCACGGCGGTCACGACCGTCGGCGATCTGAACGGCGACGGATACAGCGACGCGGCCATCGGCGCGCCGGCCATGCGCAACCCGGCGTCGAGCCGGCTCGGCGCCGTACTGCTCTTTGTTGGTTCGGCCGCGGGACTGCCGCCCGTGCCCAGCCAGATTCTCTACGGCGTGCCCTACGCCAGCTACGCTGTGGAATTCGGCGCGGCCCTGGCGCCCGCCGGCGACATCAACAATGACGGCTTCGGCGACCTGATCGTCGGCGCTCCCGGCTATGGCGGCGACGGCGGCGTCTTCGTGTTCCTGGGTTCGGCGGGCGGCATGCAGGTGCCGCACGTCTGGTCGTGGACGATCGACGACTTCACCGGCGGCCGCGCGGGGCTGGGCCAGAGCGTGAGCCCGGCCGGTGACGTCGACCTGGACGGTTACGACGACATCATGATCGCGGCCCCGTCGGCCTACTACGGCGGGCGCGGCAAAGTCCTGTTGTTCCGCGGCGGCGATGGCGGCCCGGGTCTGGCGCCTGCCTGGGAACGCATGGGCGAGGCAGAGGGCGACTATCTCGGTGGCGGTCTGGCGTTGGCGGGCGACGTGAACGCCGACGGTTACAGCGACATCGTCCTGGGGGCGCCGGGGGCCACCGGAGTCTTTCCACCCTTCTGGAATACCTATTACGGCAAGGCCATGGTCTTTCACGGCGGCCCCGGCGGCATGAATCTGGCGCCGACCAGCACCCTGTACGGCGAACAGTTCTCGACGAACTTCGGCCTGGCCGTCAGCGGCGCCGGCGACATGAACGGCGACGGCTATGCGGACCTCGTCGTCGGCGCGAGCACCAACGCCGCCAACGGCGCCAACACCGGGCGCGCGTACGTGTTCGTCGGGGGCGCCTCGCCCGCGATGGTCGCCGCGGTGACCTTCAGCAGCGCGGAGACCTCGGGCGGCAACGTCACCCTCCTGGGCGACCGCGCCGTGGGCGCCGGGGACGTCGACGGCGACGGCTTCGACGACGTGCTCATCCGCGCGGCCCGCGCGCCCGCCAACGTGGGCCGCGAGGGCGGCCCCGGCGCGGTGTACCTCTTCCGCGGCGGGTCCACCCCGAGCTCGTCGCCCGCGTGGACGTCCATCGGCGTGGGCACCACGCAGGTCAACGAGTACGGCTACGGCCTCGCGCTGCGCGCATCCCGACGCCCGCGCTACCTCTAGCGCCTGGACCTCAGCGGCGCGAGGCCAGGTGCGCCACGCTGTCGCCGCGGTGGATGCGGCCGATGGCGTCGGAGAGCAGGCCCGCGATGCTCACCACCGCGATGCGCGGGTCGCGCTTGGCCTCGGGCAGCGGGATCGAGTCGGTGATCACCAGGCGCCGAAGCGACGAGGCACGGATGCGCTCGACGGCCCGGCCCGACAGCACGCCGTGCACCGCGGCGGCCTCGACGGAGGCCGCGCCGAGGCGCATCACCAGCTCGGCGGCCTCGAGGATGGTGCCGCCGGTGGCGATCTCATCGTCGACGATGAGGGCGTGCCGGCCCCGCACATCGCCGACGATGGTCTGCGGGATGGCGTGCTCGTCGTCGCCGACGCGGCGCTTGTCGATCACCGCGAGGGGGATGCCCAGCTCGTGGGCGAAGCGCCCGGCGTCCTTTGCTTCGCCGATGTCGGTGGCGACCACCACGCGCTCGCCGGGGGTGTCCGCGACGAGCGCGCCGCCCAGCACCGAGATGGCCGTGATGTGGTCCACCGGGATGCGGAAGAACCCGTGGATTTGCGGCGAGTGAAGGTCCATCGCGAGGAGGCGCTGCGCCCCGGCGGTGGCGAGCAGGTCGGCGACGAGGCGCGCGGTGATCGAGACCCCGGGCTCGTCCTGCTTGTCCGAGCGCACGTAGGGGTAGTACGGCAGCACGGCGGTGACCCGACCGGCGCCCGCGGAGCGCAGCGCGTCGACGAGGATGAGGGTCTCCATCAGCGACTCGTTGACCGGCGGGCACGAGGTCTGGACGACGAAGACGTCCCGGTCGCGGACGTTCTCCTCGACGCACACCTTCACGTTCTCGTTGGAGAAGCGGTTGAAGCGCACGCGGCCGACGGCGACGCCGAGATGGCTCGCGATGGTCGCCGCAAGCGTGGGGTGCGAGCTGCCCGAAATGATGACGGGGGGATGGGACATCGTGCCCGAGGAGGTACCCCACCTGGGCGCGCGCGCGCCAGCGCCCTTGACGCCGCGACGCCTCGCGGACGACCCTGTCGCTCCGTCGATCGATGTCCATTCCCCTCGACCGCCAGCAACGCGACGCGCTCATCACCGCCCACCAGGGTCTCGTGCGGCGCGTGGCGCGGACGATGGTGCGGGCCGTCCCTCGGCACGTCACCGTCGACGACCTCGTGAGCTTCGGTCAGCTCGGGCTCATCGACGCCGCGACCCGCTTCGACGCCTCGCGCGGGGTGCAGTTCAACACCTTCGCGTACTACCGCATCCGCGGCGCCATCTTCGACCAGGTGCGCAAGGAGCACGGCCGCGACCCCATCTACCGCGCGCGGATGGGCGCCCGCGCCGCGGTCGACGACCTGCTCGAGGAGCGCGCCGCCGAGGGGGCCTCCGCGGTCGACGCCCTCGACGCCGCGCGCGCCCTCGCGGGGTTGCTGGAAGAGACCGCCACCGCGCTTCTGCTGGAAGAGACCGCCGAGGCGCTGCGCCCGCCGGAGGTGCCCTCCCCCGAGGCCGCGGCGATGGAGCAGGACACGGCGCGGGAGATCCGCGAAGCCCTGGTCGGCATGCCCGAGCGTGAGCGCGGCCTCGTCGAGAAGGTCTACCTGGAGGGGCTCACCATCGAGCAGGCGGGTATCCAGCTCGGGATGACCAAGGGCTGGGCGAGCCGGCTGCACGCGCGGGCCCTCGGGCGCCTGCGCGAGAGCCTCGCGCACTACGACTCACCGGGCGGGTGAGGCCCCCGCGTCGCCGAAGCGCACCGTGGGCGCGCGGCGGCTGATGCCCGTGCGGTCGGCGAAGACCGCCTGGAGAATGATCCCCGCCGCGAGCATCAGCACCAGGGCGAGCACCGTCAGGAGCGCGTAGCGCCCGGAGACCTCGCGGCCGTCGTTCTTGGTTGGGACATTCACTGGCTGGATTAGGGGTCAGCGGAGGGGCGGCGGCAAGGGCGCAGCGCACGATCGCACCGCGGCACCGCCGACCCAGCGGGCGAGCGCGCGGGCCTCGCACGAGGTGAGTCCGAAGGCCCCTGCGCCCGCGTGGGCCGGGCTGGTGGCGCGCAGCCACAAGGGGCTCTCCGCGGGGACGCCGCGGCCCGCGAAGGGGCGCACCGCGTCGAGCTCGGCGAGCATCGCCGCGGCGTGGGATGGCGCCGGGTCGAGGCGCATCGGCGCGGCCCCGCCGTGGCACGCACGGGCGCCGCAGCCCGCGCGGCGGAGCGCGGGGGCGATGGCGGTCACGTAGCTGCCGGCGTCGAGGGGCGTGGATCGCGCTGGGGGCGCCGGGCGCGTGACCCACCAGCGGCTGAAGCCCAGCACCACGAGCACGGCGACCGCGAGCGCGAGGGGCAGCGCGGGCGACCCGGTGGCCGGGTCCGGGTCTCGGGCGCTCCGACGTCGCATCGCCGCGGCAACATCTCACGGTTCGCGAGGCCCCGGGGGCTGCGCGGCGGGAGCGCGTCGCCCTTGTGGACGCGCGGACGGAGGCGGTACGGTACTCTGCGCCATGGCGGAGGCCGCACCGATCTTCCATTTCAACGACGAGCGGTCCTTCATCGTGGAGGAGGTCGTCGCGCGGGTGTCGCAGGCGGCGCGCGACCCGCTGCTGTTGCTCAACGACGCCGCGTGGTGCGAGATCCGCCGCCTCGAGGCGCGCCCCGGCAAGGAGCGCGCGGAGTACGAGCGCTTCCGCGAGCTCGCCCGCTCGCTCGGGCGCATCTCGGAGAGCGAGCGGCGGCGGCGCGTGGAGGAGGTCGCGCGGCACTACGCGAAGGACATCGCGGGCAACTTCGACCCGCGGGTGTACGCCCTCTCGACGAAGGTGCTGCCCACGGCGCTCTCGCTGCTGCTCTCCCCGAAGGACCTCTCGCTGGGCCTCCGCGCGAGCGGCAAGCTGCGCGAGCACCTCGTCACGCAGGGCCCCATCGAGCGCATCCGCGCGCTCTCCCGCCGCGGCACGGTGATCTTCGCCCCGACGCACCTCTCCAACCTCGACTCGGTGGTCTTCGGCTTCGCGCACGACCGCGAGGGCCTTCCCCCGGCGACCTACGGGGCCGGGAAGAACCTCTTCACCAACCCCTTCCTCTCGTACTTCATGCAGAACCTCGGCGCGTACCGCGTCGACCGGCGCATCCGGCACGACCTCTACAAGGAGGTGCTGAAGACCTACTCCAGCGTGCTCATCGAGCGCGGGTACCACTCGCTCTTCTTCCCGGGCGGCACCCGATCGCGCTCGGGCATGGTCGAGGAGAAGCTCAAGCTCGGGCTGCTCGGCACCGGGGTCGAGGCCTTCGTGCACTCGCTCCGGCGCGCGCACCCGCAGCGGGTGTTCGTCGTGCCCGCGACGATCAACTACATGCTCACGCTCGAGGCCTCGACGCTGATCGCAGACTACCTCGCGGAGGTGGGGCGCAACCGCTACATCATCGAGGACGACGAGAGCACCCGCGTCGAGCGCGTGGTCACCCTCGTCCGCAAGCTGGTGATGACCACCGGGTCGGTGGTCATCCGCTTCGGCGAGCCGATGGACCCCTTCACCAACCGCGTGCTGGATGACGGCCGCTCGGTCGACCTGCGCGGTCGCACCGTCGACCCCGCGACCTACGTCACCCGCGACGGGCAGCCCGTCATCGACGAGGCCCGCGACGCCCAGTACACGCGCGAGCTCGGCGAGGCCATCTGCCGGTCGTACGCCAGGGAGACCGTGCTGCTCGCGTCGCACCTCGTCGCCGGGGCGGCCTTCGGCAAGCTGCGCGACGCCTTCCCGGGCGAGGACCTCTTCAAGCTGCTGCGCCACCGCGACGAGGTGTTCGTTCCGGGCGACGAGATGGAGCGACGCGTGGCTGACCTGATCGACCGCGCACGGGCGCTCGAAGACCGCGGCCTGGTGGTGCTCGGCCCGGGCGTCCGCGGCGCCCCGGCGTCGGCGGTGCTCGAAGCGGCCACGCGCGCCTGGTCGGGCTACCACACCCACGCCGTGCTGCGGCCCGCGCAGGGAGGCTTCGTGCTCGGCGACACCAACCTCCTCCTCTACTACCAGAACCGCCTCGCGGTGACCGGCCTCGGCTTCCACCCGGGCCGACGGAGAGGCTGATGAACGACCACCCCCCGACCCCGGTCGGCATCCTCGGCGGCGGGCCCTGGGGCCTCGCGCTGGCCTGCGCCGTCGCGCGCAACGGCCACCCGACCCTCCTGCACTCACGCCGGGCCGAGCGCCCCGACAGGCTCCCGGCGCAGGTCGCGGTCACGGCCGACCTCGCGGCGCTCGCCCGCCACGCGCGCCTGCTGCTGGTGGCGGTGCCATCGGACGTCGTGCGCGAGGTGGCGCGCTCGCTCGGCGACGTGGTCGACGGCGCGCACTTCCTGGTGCACGGCATCCGCGGCCTCTCCGGCGAGGGGCTCACGCCCATCTCCGAGGTGCTGCGCGAGGAGACGCCCTGCCGACGCGTCGGCGCGCTCGGCGGCCCCGCCCTGGCCGACGACCTGATCGTGGGCAGGGCCTCGGTGCTCGCGGTGGCGTCGCGCTACCCCGAGGTGACCGACGCCGTGCGCGGCGCGCTGCAGGGGCCGCTCATGCGCGTCTCGGTGAGCCACGACCTCGTCGGCCTGGAGTGGTCGAGCGCGCTCAACGGGGCGCTCTTCGTCGCGCTGGGCTACGCGCGCGCCATCGGCGTGCCCCCGGCGCTGCTCGGGGGGTTCCTCACGCGCGGGCTGCACGAGGCGGCGCGCATCGCGGTGGCCGCGGGCGCCGAGGAGAAGAGCCTCTTCGGCGTGGCGGGGGTGGGCGACCTGCTCGCCGCCATGAGCCAGGACGACCGGCCGGAGTGCCAGCTCGGCGCCGCGCTCGCGGGAGGCGCCACGCTGGCCGAGGCGCAGGCGCGCTCGACGCTGCGCGTGGAGGCGGCCACGCTGGTTCCGCGGGTGGTGGCCTTCGCGAAGGAGCACCGGGTGGAGGCGACGATCTTCGCGACCATCGAGGCCGTGTTCAGCGGGCGCGTGACCCGCGAGGCGGTGCTCTCCGGGCTGATGCAGCGGCGCTAGTCCGCGGGCCCGTCGCCGTGGCAGCGTCCCGGGGGGAATGGAGGCCTCCCGATGACGAAGCGAAGACCGCTCCGCCCCGCGTTCATCCTCACCACCACGCTCGCGGCGGAGTGCCTCGCGGGCGCCGACGCCCACGCGCAGGGGCTCCGGCCCAACTCCTCCCGCTGCCCGGCGACGCCGCCTCGCAGCGGCGGCGCGTGCGCCCGCCCGGGCCTCCGGTGCAACTACCGCCCGTGCGTCGACTACTTCACGCAGCGCTACACCTGCCTCGCCAGCACGCGCCGATGGAGCCTCGTCGAGGCGACCTGCACCCCGCCGCCGCCGCCGCCGCCAGTCAATCTGTCGCCGCGTAATCCGCCGCCGCCGATTATCCCGCGCGGTAATCCTCCTCCGCCGCCGTCGGAGGAGACGCCTGCGCCGCCGGTGATCCATCGCAATCCGCTGCGTCCGCGACCGCGCTGATCGCCCGCTTGCAGAGGCTCTGCGGTCGATGTGCGCGATCGGCGATGAGGTCACCGGGGGCGGCACATGGTGAGATTCGTCACTATATTTTTGACCCCCTCGGGCGGGTCGTAGAGAAGGGATTCCTCAGCGCGCGCTGGAGCCCACCTGACACTGGAGCTCTGGTCTCGAACTGAAAGAATCACAGGGTTGGGACGGTCGGCCGTGGAGGCGTCACGCTCGGGAAGCGGACCCTCCACACGGCGACCGTCCTCCGCCCGCACGGACGAGTGCGGGCACACCGATCTCTTTGGGAGGACCGCGACCATGACGATGCCGATCCAGGTGAACAGCAACGCCGTGACCCTCGACGCCGAGGAGGAGATGGAAGTCTCCTCGACGGAGGTCACGACGTTGGTGCCCGGCGTGGAGCGTGGCGGACGGAAGCCGCGCGCGCGCTCACGCCCCCGCACGCTGTCCATGCGCCGGCAGTCCAAGCGCGAGCTCGAGCGGATGCGGCAGATGTACCCCGACGTCGACTACGAGCGGCCGATGACGCGCGCCGACTGCCAGCACGGCCCGCACGCCGAGCGGCCGTGCCCCTTCGTCAGCTGCAAGCACCACCTCTACCTCGACGTGAACGAGCGTAACGGCAACATCAAGCTCAACTTCCCCGACGTGGAAGTGTGGGAGCTGCCCGAGACCTGCGCGCTCGACGTCGCCGACCGCGGCGGCATCACCCTCGAGGAGGTGGGCGCCATCATGAACCTCACCCGCGAGCGCATCCGCCAGCTCGAAGACCTCTCCCTCGCCCGGCTCAAGGCCCTCGGCGAGATGGCCTCGCTCGCCGACTACTGCGACTGAGCCGCGAACACGTACACCCAGCCGATCTCCATCTCTCTCGCCGCGAAGCGCGGCACCGTCACCCGCTGCAGCGCCTCCGCCACGCACCGCCCGGCCTCCGAGCGGCCCACCGGCTCGCCGACGCGCACCGCGCGCACGGTGCCGTCCCCGCGCGCCGTGAGCGTCACCGGAGCCTGGCCGAAGAAGCTCGGGCCGAGGCACGCCCGCACCCGCGGCGCGAAGCCCACCATCACCGCGCGCTGCGTCGTGGCAGAGAGCCGGAGCGGCAGGGCGGGTTCGGCCGGGCCGGCGCGCCCGCGCATGCGCGCGCTCACCTCGGCGGGAGGCGCCGCGGGCGCGATCACCGCCGCGTCGACGGGCGCGGGCCGGACCGCC
>CAIOSS010000510.1 GCA_903860995.1 uncultured delta proteobacterium
CCCGACGTCACCGCGCCCGACGTCACCGCGCCCGACGTCACCGCGCCCGACGTCACCGCGCCCGACGTCACCGCGCCCGACGTCACCGCGCCCGACGTCACCGCGCCCGACGTCACCGCGCCCGACGTCACCGGGCCGTGCCCCGCTGGTACCCGCCGCGAGGGCGACCGCTGCGTCGACGTCGACGAGTGCCTCACCAACAACGGGGGCTGCGGTGAGGTCGGTGTGTTCCGGTGCACCGACCGCGAGGCGATGGCGCCGCGCTGCGCCTACGACCCGGCGCAGGATTTCGCCGCGCTCACCGACGCGGTGCGAATCATCAACCTCGGCTCGTCGCTCGCTTCGGCGCTCGTGGTGCACGGCGACGCCGCCCTCCCGGTGGTGTACGACGCCAGCCACGCGACCTTCGTCGCGGCCGCCCGCGCGGGGATGGGGCGGGTGATGGAGTGGGGCCACGAGGGGCTCATGGAGAGCCCTCGCACCACCACGGACGACCGCGGCCGGCTGGTGCTCAACGCCGTACGGTGGATGACGCGCGGGCGCGGCGGCGCGGTGGTGGGCATCGATGGCGGGCGGGCCGAGCTCCGGGACTTCCTCACGACCAACGGGTTCACCGTGCGCACCGCAGGGGTCGCCGACCTCGCGGCGGTGCAGGTGTGGATCACCGGCGCGGGGGCAGCGCGGAGCGCCACGGAGGCGGCCCGCATCCGCGAGTGGGTGCGCGCGGGCGGCGGGCTCATGATGGGCGGCCACGCCTGGTACTGGGGCTACAGCAACACCAACCCCGCGGAGAACTTCCCGGGCAACGCGGTGCTCCGTGACCTCGGGCTGACGATCACCACCGACAACGACCCGCAGAACAACACCGCCGTCCCGGTGCGCGCGCCGACCGACCTCGACCACGCGGTGCGCGCCCTCGAGCGGGTGCGCGACCACACGGGGGGCGCGCGGCCCCTCGCGATGCCCGAGCAGGTGACGGCCAGCGCGGTGGTGCGCCGGGGCGTGCGCGTGGAGCCCCTGGGCTCGGAGTACATGGACCGCGTGCGGCTGCTGCGGGCGATGCTGCCCGACGTGGTGCCGACGACGGCGCGGCCGGTGCGCCCCGCGACGCAGCCCATCGCGGCGCTCACGGTGACCATCGACACGCGCATCGCGCAGGACACTCCGCCCGCGGAGCTGCGCGCGCACCCCGCGGCGGCGGACTTCCCCGGCAGCGTCGCCGCCGACGCGCCGACCGTGACCGCGACGCTCATGCTCGACCTGAGCTACGCCGGGCGCACCAGCCGCCTCGGCGGAAACAGCGACCGGCCGGTGTGGCGCTCGACCGGGCTCTACGCGGCCCCGGGCGCGCGCGTGACGGTGAGCGTCCCCGGGGCGGCGACGGGCGCCGGCCTCGATGTGCTCGTCGGGTCGTGGACCGACGACAACTTCGGCACCGAGTCGTGGACGCGCATGCCCGTGGTGGTGCGGTCGTTCCCGATCCGCGCGGCGGAGACCGAGGTGGCGTGCGCCTTCGGGGGGCTCTTGTATGTGCGCGTCCCGGCGGGCGCGGGCCTCGGGGTGCAGCCGGTGACCGTTCGCGGGGCCGTCGCCGCGCCGCGCTACGTGCACGGTCAGACGACGCTCGCGGAGTGGCGCACGGCGCAGCGCGGGCTCCCGGCGCCGTACGCCGAGCTCGAGTCGGCGAAGATGGTGCTCACCGTCCCCGCGTCGCAGGTTCGCGCGCTCGACGACCCGTCGGCGCTCATGGCCTTCTGGGACCGCGTGATGGACGCCGACGCCGAGCTCGCCGCGATCGACCCGCGCCGCCCCCGCGCCGAGCGGATCGTGTTCGACCGGCAGATCGTGGCGGGGTACATGCACGCCGGATACCCCATCATGGCGTTTACTCCGCAGGGCGCCGAGGCGGTGGACCTCAACGCCCTCCGCGCCACGGGCAACTGGGGCTTCTTCCACGAGATCGGGCACAACCATCAGTTCGCCGACTGGTCGTGGAGCGGCACCGGCGAGTGCACGGTGAACCTATGGTCGGCCTACGCGATGCAGTTCGCGACGGGGCTCGCGCCGCTCACGGGTCACCCGGCCATCACGCCCGCCGAGCGGACGAACCGCACCCGCGCGTACGTCGCCGCGGGTCGCAACTGGGCGCGCGATCACAGCGTGTGGACCTGCCTGGAGACGTTCTATCAGCTCCAGGAGGGCTTCGGCTGGGACCTGCTCCGTCGCCTCAACCGCGATTACATGGCGCTCGCCGAGGGTGACCGCCCGCGCACCGAGGCCGACCGCATCCAGCAGTGGGTCCTCCGCTCGTCGCGGCTCGCCAACCGCAACCTCGCGCCCTTCTACACGGCATGGGGACTCCCGCTGACGGACGCCACGCGCGCGGCGCTGGCGGCGCTCCCCGCGTGGGCTGAAGACCCCATGCGCTGACGCCCGGCGCCGCTCGACCGCGCCGCGGGCCCTGGTCATCGACCTCGCGCCTGCGCCTACGCCTCGAGGGCGACGAGCGCCGCGGCCACGTCGCTCTTCCACGCCGCCGGGTCCTTCCCCGGCGGGCACAGCGGGAGCAGCCCGAAGCCCCCGGGCCGGGTCAGCCGCGGGTCGTAGGGGGACGCCGCGCAGCGCTCGCGCAGCCTCGTCAGCACGGTGGTGAAGTTCGCCATGCTCGACGGCGCCAGCGCCGCGCCGAGGAAGGCGTAGTTCATCCCGCGCTCGTACACCGCCAGCGCGGGCCCAGCCCCCCGCTCGATCACGTACACGAAGCTCTCGCGCTGCTCGGTGGTCTTCGTCGTCGTGACGGTCCTGGTGCTGCGCATCGACAGCCCGCCGGTGAGGATCGCCCGCCCCGCGCTGAAGGACTTCACCGTCGACTCCTCGGTGCTCGTCGCCACGCCCGTGCGCACGCCGTGGACGAGCAGCCCCACGGACTCGTAGGCCACCTCGCGGGTGCGCCCGTCGCGCATCGTGGCCACCACCGCGCCCGCGCCGAAGGCCAGCGACGCGGCGACGTCGCGCTGCCGGTCGGACGCCACCGCCGCGCCGTCGAGCACCGCCGCGGACAGCCCGTCGG